>DASYWD010000542.1 GCA_035936415.1 Longimicrobiaceae bacterium | reverse complement strand
GATCTACACGGCCTACTCCAAGCAGAAGGTCGCGGCCGAATCGCTCTTCTACCAGGCCGGGCTGCGCGCGGACGCGGCACGGATCATCGGCCAGCACCTCGCCGCCGGCGGGCACGTGAGCAACCTGGCGGCGGAGGTGGGCCGCATCCGGGACGGGCTCGCCGCGATCCGGTCCGACTATGCCAACTATCCCCTCCTTCACTACTTCGTCTCCTCCCGGCCCGAGCAGTCGCTGACCCGGCTCCTGTTCGTCGCGCAGGACCTCGCGCTTCTCCTCGACACAGCAGTGGACCCGGATGAGTGCATCGGCGTCGCGGAACTGGGCACCCGTTCGGGGCTGATCCATGCGGCGGCGGCGGTCCAGGACGGGGTCGCCGAGACGCTCATCCGGGGTGGCCCGGACAGGGTGGAGACCGGCGATCCCTCTCCCGGCGACCAGGTGCGCTGGCGGGCCCGCTTCGACTCCGCGCGGGCGGTGCTGCGGGAGAGCGGCGTCCCGGTCCGCGAGGACGCCGCCGCGGCCGAGGAATACGTCCGGCGGCGCGGCGAGTGGGAGCCGGTCCTCCGGGAATCGGCGCGCCGGCTGGGGGAGGACTGGGCGGAGGTCATCGGACGCGCCTGATCCGCGGGTTCGGAGCGGGCGGCACTTCCCCGGGGTGAGCGCTTTTCGGGACAGGGGGCCATCATGTACAGCACATTTCCCGCCATCCGGCACGGCGCTTGCAGCGTTGCTTTCTGACATAGTATACGACACTTCTTGGTAAGTCGTGCGATCGCAGGAGTATCGCGCTTCGATGGCGGTCCCTGCGGGTGCACCCCGGGGACACTCCTCGCGCAGGAGTTCGCGCCATGTACGCATCCCGCCCGTTACGCTTCCGCCAGGATGGGCCGCCCTCCGCGGGCGCGGGTCCGGAGCCCCCCGCGCCCGGAGCGCCCCCCCTGTCCGCTCCCCGCCCGATGCTCCCGCGAGGTGGGACATGAGCCTCCAGGGGGTGGTGCTCGTCGCGCTGGGCATTGCGGTGCTGGTGGTGCTCTCGTTCGACATCATCGGAACCATACTGCACTCCTGGGTGGGTCTCGGGCCCATCGCGCGCCGTGTGGTCAAAGCGCTCTGGTGGGTGATGCGAGTCGTGGAGCGGCGCTGCAACGGGATCGCCTCGCGCGGGGTGATCGGCTGGGTCGGGCCTTTCCTGGTGCCCGTCGTGATCCTGGCGTGGGTGCTCCTGGGGGTGTTCGGCTTCGCGCTGATCCACCTGCCGTTCATGCCGGCCGACTTCAGCTCCGGCAAGGGCATCCCGACCAGCGGGACGCTCTTCCAGGCGGTGTACTACAGCGCCGTCACCCTCTTCACGCTGGGCTACGGCTCGGTCGTCCCCACCGCGTCAGCGACCCGCCTCCTCGCGATCATGGAGGCCGCCTGGGGCTTCTCCGTAGTGTCCCTCGTCACCAGCTACTACGTGAACCTGGTGGGTGCCGACAGGGACCAGAAGGCGCTGGCGGAGACGCTCTACTTCCAGGCGGGGGAGAGCGCGGATGCCGCACAGATCCTCATCCGGCAGCTGAAGGGGCGGGACACCCGGACGCTGGAAGACGAGCTCGGCCGGACGCGCGACGCGCTGCTGCGGGCGCAGATCTCCTTCGAGGGGTACACGACGCTCTTCTATCTCCGTCCCCCGCAGCCCGAATACACCTTCCTCCGGACCCTGTACCTCCTGCAGCAGCTCAGCTCGCTCGTGGACCACGCGCTCGACCCGGACGAGCTGCCCCGCGTCGCGGGCGCCGCGCAACGCCTGGGGCTGCGCGGCGCCGTAGACCGCGCCCGCACGGGAATGCTGCGGGCGGTACTGGGGGCCGAGCGCGAGCTGCCCCACGACGGCGGGGAAGATCGCGAGGAGGCGGAGCGGTTCAGGGCCGCCGTCCGCAGGCTGCGCGAAGCCGGGATCCCGACGCGGGACGAGGGCGAGGCGGTCCGGGACCACTGCCGCTGCATGGAGTGGGGGCGGCAGCTCCGCGCCGTCGCCGCCGCCCTGGGCGAGGAGTGGGGCGGCGTCACCGGGGCGGAGGGAGGGGCCGACGACGAGCCACGGCCCCGAGGAGGGGACTCGCATCCCCTCCGGCACGGGGGGGGCGACGCCCGACGCCGGCCGGGCGCGGACCCGCGGCGCCGCGCGGAGGATGCCCGGATCCCCGTGTGGCTCGTGCTCATCTCCCTGGTCGCGATCGCCGGCGCCGCCGACAGGGCGGCGGACTGGGTGGTGCTCGCCGCGGTGGTGTCCGGGATCGTCGCCGCGAACATGGCGATCCTGGCATTCCGCGCCCGGCTTCCAGACAACCTCTTCTGGCGGCTCCTGGTGGTGCTGCTCGCCGGGCTCGCAGGCGCGTTCTGGATCACGCTCGCCCCGGTGCTCTCCGCGCGATCCGCCCTCTGGATCCCGGTCGCGTCCGCCATGCTCGTGGGGGGCGCGCTCCTGGTCGTCCGCGGGAAGGGTGCGCGCAGGGAGAGCCGGTCCCCTCCCCGGCGGCGATTCCGCCGGCGGGCTCTCACCCACAGCAGGAGGAGTGTCATGGGTGCGCTGTTCATCACGGGCGTCGGGAAGTACCACGCTCCGGACGGCAGATGGGGCGTGATGGTCCGGGGGTTCGCCATGGGGGTGTCGCGGCTCCGCGTGCGGGCGCGCTGCGGCCGGGCCGCGGCCGTCACCGCCCTGGACGTGCCGCCCTCGCGCGAGTGGACGGCGCACCTCCCGGCAGAGGACGTCCTGGAGCTGCTGGGGGACGGGTGCGACACGCTTCAGGTCCACGCCGAGAGCATGGAGGACCCGAAGTGCTGGGACAACTGGGGGGGAACCCTGGAGACGCTGGCGGTGGCGGGCCCGCCCGATGCGGCGGCCGGACAGATCCGGGTCGAGCCCGCGGACGGGGACGAAGGCGGGGAAAGGGTCGCGCGCCCCTGTCCGACCGTGCGCTTCGCCCCCGTCCGCGTGGAGCCGGGCGACCGGAGCGAGTGCCTGGTTGCGCTCGAGGCGGGCGTAGAGGTTCCCGACCGGTCGGTTCTCGTGGCGCGCCTGCGGGACGTCCGCTCCGGCGACGTCCTCGCCACCGAGAGCGGCGATTCCGGAACGCTCACGCTGCGCGCCCGCCGGCGGTACCAGGCGGGCAGCCACACGGTACGGGTGGAGCTCCTCGTCCCCACCGGGTGTGCCGCCTCGGAGATGACCTTTCGTCTCCCGGCGACCGCGCAGGACGACGGGGCGGGGGGGGGAGGGCCCGACACCAGCAGCAAGGAGGAGGCAATGGGTGATCACGAGCCGCGGCGGGGGCGGGGCGGCGATGAGCGTGGCCCGGACCTGGAGGGCTGCCCGCACATCAACTTCGCACCGCTGGAGTTCGGCGAATCCAGCGACGGGAGCGGACGCTCGGTCCGCCTGGCAGCCACTGTCTCCCTCCCGGGGGAGGGTGAGCTCGTCGCCCGGATCCGGAACTCGCGCACGGGGGAGGTGCTGACCACCGAGAGCGCGGATGGGGGCTCCGTCACCCTCCGCGACGAGAGGGACTGGAGAGAGGGCGAGCACACGGTCGCGGTCGAGGTGCTCTCGCCCGAGGGGTGCCCGAGCGTAAGCAGCACCTTCCGGGTCGAGGCCGAGAAGGAGCGGTCGGACGGTGTGGGAGAGGGTGGAGGTGAGGCGCGCGGCTCCGGCGAAGGGGGCTCCGGCGCGCGCGAGCGGGAGCAGGACGGGGCTGGCGACGGTGGACGTGACGCGGGGTCGCGCCGGGGCCCGGACGTCCGCATCGAGGTGGTCGCGCCCCCCGGATCGAGCGTGCAGGGGGAGGGGCGTGACGGACGGGAGGATGGGTCCCTGGAGCAGGAGCGCCCTCCGGAGGACGACCGGAGACGCGATCCCGAGCGGGACGGGGGTTCCGGGCGGGCACGGGAGAGCGGCGAAAGCGGACGGAGCCGCCCGGCGTCCCACGGGGGCGGGCGCAGGCCGCAGCAGCACGCGCCGCGCGTCCGGGACCGGCGAGCGGCTGACCGGGAGCGGGACGACCCCCCCTCCGCCGACCGGCGGGGCGCGGAGGGAGAGCGCGGCGCCGACCGGGGCCCGCCGGTCTGTCCCAGGATCCGGTTCAGCCGGCCGGAGCTTGGCGGCCGGGCCGAGGGCGGGGGCCGGCGCGTGAAGATCTCCGCGCGGGTGGAGCTCCCGGAGGGGCGGCGGCTGGTGGCGCGGCTTCGTGACTGCGACACCGACCGCGTGCTGGTGACCGAGAGCAGCGACTCGGGGCAGCTGACGCTGCAGGGGCGCTGCGACTACGAGGAAGGGGAGCACTCCGTCGCGGTCGAGATCCTGAACCCGGAGGAGTGTCCCGAGTTCACCACCACCTTCCACGTCCCCTCTGCCGACGAGGACGACTCCGGCGACGGCGAGCGTCTCCGCCGGATCAAGCAGGGCCGCCGCCACCGCGCCGACGAGGACCAGACCGACGACGGGGAGCAGGAGGACGACGGGAGCGACCGCAGCAAGCTGGTGGGGGTGCTGTGGACCATCGCCCTGGCCGCCTACCTGGTGGTGCTCAGCGTGGAATCCGGCTTTCTCGCCTCCGCCCTCGCCTTCGGGATCGCGTCGGCGGTGATGGCCATGGCCGTCGGCGTCTCCCTGATGGCCTCCGGGCCCGCGCGGTGGGCGGGCTGGACGTACGGAGGGGTCGCCCTGGCGGCCATCGTCGTCATCCTCCTCCTCGCCCTGACGGGAATGGTCTCCGTCGGCGGGGTGCTCCTGGCCGCCGGAATCGCCGCGGTGGGCTTCGCCATCGGTGCCGCGATCGTTTCCGTGTACGGCAACAAGCGATCGTCGGAGGAGGACCGCCGCGAGCAGCGCCGGCGCGACCGGGACGAGCGCTATCGCAACCGGGAGACGGAGCCATGAGACACCTGGACATCGCCGAGCTCGCCATCCTGATCCTGGTGGTCTGCCTGGGCGTGAGCATGCTGCTCGTCGCGGCCGGAATCGCCAACCTGTTCATGACCTTCGGGGGCTGACGCCACGCATGGGGCGGGGGCCGTCGGCCCCCCGCTCCGCAGGAGGGACATCATGGAAACCGAAAACCTTCGCCTGCTCATCGAGGCCGCCGAGTCGATCACCCTCCAGGTGCTCTTCGTCATGGTGCTCGACATCATGGAGAGCTTCGTCACCAGCATGGTCTGGTACTTGATCATGCTGATCTTCCTGGTGAAGCTGTTCGCGCTGTTCGCCGCGCACCTGGTGGCGAAGCGGATGGGCGACCAGCTCGGCTTCTACTGGCCGTACAGCAGCGACGAGAAGGACCGGATCTACCAGATCTTCATGAAGGGGCTGGAGACGGAGCGCGAGGACCCACAGGGGGAAGCATCCGCCTGAGCGGAGGGAATCATGGACGACGAAACGGTACGCGCGATCGCGGAGCTCGCGGTCAAGTTCTCCAACATCTACACGGGGGTCGTCGTGCTGATCCGGATCTTCGCCTGGGTGGCGGCGATGATCATCGCGGTGGACCTGATGAACCTCTTCTGGGCGGCTGTCGGCCGGCGGATCCTCGCCTACCACCAGCTGATGAAGCCCATGGCCGACCAGATGGGGTACGACCACCTGTTCTACACGGACTGGGAGCTGGAGCAGATCTTCCGGGTCTTCATGCGCGGGCTGGAAGCGGAGCGCGCCGGCCTGAAGGTGGACGAGACGGGGGAGGTCGGGGGCCGCGCCATCCCGCTCTTCTAGGCTGCGCACCCGTGGGAGAGAACCGCAGCGGGACGCGGCGCATGCCGGACGTACTCTGGGTGCCGCTCGCGTCGGCGCTCCTGGTTGCCATAGCGGGCGGGGCGGGGCTCGCCACCGGGAACGTGTGGCTCTTCCCGAGCCTCGGGCCCACCGCGGTTGCGCAGGCGCACTCCCCCGGGGACCGCAGCAACTCGCTTCGCAGCGTCGTACTCGGCCACCTCCTCGGCCTGGCGGCCGGCCACGCCGGCGTGTTCCTGGCCGGCGCGGCCGTCGACCCGCCCGTACTCGCGGGGGGGCAGCTGACCGGGGCGCGCGTGCTGGCCGCCATCCTGGCCGTCGTGCTTACCGCCCTGTCGCAGATCGCCCTGCGCGCCTCCCATCCTCCGGCTGCCGCCACGACGCTCCTGGTGGCGCTGGGGGCGTTCCCCCCGACGCTCCAGGGCGCACTGCACGTCGTGGTCGGTGTCCTGGTCGTGGGGCTCCCGGGAGAGGCGCTGCGCCGCATCCGCGCGCGCTCTCCGCGGTGAGGATGGTCCTTCGCAGGCTCGCCTACGGCCCCTCCGCGCAGTCGCCCACGCGCCGGTAGGAGATGCGGTCCAGGTTGGCGAGGTCGTTGGGGGCGACGCCATCCACCAGCTCGAAGCCGAAGCGGTGCAGCAGGCGGAGCGGGTCCGGCCTGCGCCGAACGGAGTCGGAGCGGGCCGAATCCCGTGCGGGGACGGCCTCGTCCGCCGCGGACCGGAAGACCGCCACGCGGACGCTGTCCCTGGGGATGGTGAACACGGGGACGGGGATCGCGCTCGCGGGCCAGTAGGCGAAGCTCGCGTGGTGCTCGGTGTCCACGATCCATCCCACGGTCTGCACAGCGCAGGGAGAGCCGACGATGGAGAGGTCCAGGCCCAGCTCGACGAAGCCGGTCCGCCGGTTTCCCCGCACCGTCAGCATGTCGGCGCCGACGGCGTCCCACTCCCGGCGGAGCGTGGACGACCAGATCTTGGTCCACTGGTATACCTGGACGTTCTCCATCGCCGCCTCGCCGCGGGCGGGGTCCACCAGGCTGCCGTCCGTGCGGATGGCGATCAGGTAGTTGGCGCGGAACGGCAGGGTCCAGTCCTGCAGCCCGAACTCCTCGGCGCCCCCCGCTCCCTTCCCCCCCCGAGGGCCCGTGTCCAGGTAGAGGACGAGGTACCTGTAGGCCGACGCGCCCTGCAGGTGAACCGGGCATGCCGACCCGTCCTCGCACTCCCCGTCCCCCAGCGCCGGGCCGCCGTAGCCCACGAAAAGCGTGCACTCGTCCCAGGTGAGGTACGCGGCGTACCCGGCGGTACCGGTCTCGAACCGCTCGGTCTCGGGATTGAAGTCGTTCTCCCCGTCGATCCGGATCGTATGGTACGGCCTCGGGGCGCCGGTATAGCTCCGGGCGTTGCGGCAGGTCTCCTCCCCGGCCATGCGCTTGGAGGCGGAGAAGTCGCACCCGGCGAGCCCCGCGGCCGCCGCCAGCGCGCACCCGGCCAGGGG
>DASYWD010000541.1 GCA_035936415.1 Longimicrobiaceae bacterium | reverse complement strand
GGTCGCCCCCCTCGTCGGCGTGGTGGAGGCGCACCTGGCGGCCCGCCGACGCTACGACCCGGAGCCGTACCCGGGCCGGGCCGTGCTCTTCCGCGCCGCCGCCCACCTCGACCCCGAGCCGGCGGACGCGACCCTGGGGTGGCACCATCGGGTCCGGGGCGGCGTGGCCGTGGAGGTGGTCCCGGGCGACCACTACAGCATGCTGGCGCCGCCCAACGTCAAGGTGCTCGCGGAGCGGCTCGCCGCGCTGCTGGCCTCGCCCGGGTAGCGCCGCCCTGCCGTGCCCCGACCCGGCCCGAGGCCCCGCGCTGCGGGGCCTCTTTTTTTCTCCCCGGGGCAGCGAGAATCGACGTTGCGGGTGGCGCGCTCGCCGTTCGGGGGTGAACATACCGGCGGATCGGTGTACAAGCAGCCTCCGCCGGGCGCGACCGACCTTCCCGCCCGGGAGCAACCTGCAGGTGGCCTGGAGAAATGGTGCGTAGACCGTCGTTTAACGTGGAGACTTCGAGCAGGCGAGCCGGCGCGATCCCGGGGGCCCTGGCGGCCGCGGTGCTGGCCCTCGGCGCGGCGGCCCCGGAGCTGGCCGCGCAGACCGACTACTACAACACGGACGCCGGACGGCCGGTCCGGATCGAGGACGCCTATCCCGTGGAGCGGTACGCCTTCGAGGCCCAGGTCGCTCCGCTCCGCCTGGAGCGCGCGGACGCGGGCGTGTACCACTGGGAGATCGAGCCGGAGCTCGCCTACGGGATCTTTCCGCGCACCCAGCTGGAGGTGGGCCTGCCGCTCGTCTTCCAGGACGCGGGCGAGGGGCGGGACGGGTTCGGGCTCGCCGGGATCGACGTGTCCGTGCTCCACAACCTGAACGTGGAGACCCGCACGCTCCCGGCGCTCGCCGTAGCCGCGGAGGTCCTTCTCCCGGTGGGCAGCTTCGCCCCGGACCGCGTCTACCCGTCGGTAAAGGGGATCGCCACCCGCACCTTCGGCTTCGCGCGCGTCCATGCGAACGCGCAGTACACCTTCGGCTCCTCGCCCGCCGAGGGCCTGGAGGCGGGCGAAGCCTCGCGGTGGATGGCGGGGCTCGCCGTGGACAGGGCCCTCCCCCTCCGCTCGACGCTCCTGATCGCGGACCTGTTCGCGGAGCAGCCCCTCCACGAGGGAGACGACCTGCGCTGGACCGCGGAGGCGGGAGCCCGCTACCAGATCAGCCCCTTCTTCGCCCTGGACGCCGGGATCGGCCGGCGGCTCACGGGCGACGAGCAGGGGTGGTTCGTGACCTTCGGCGCGGCCCGCATGTTCGCGGTGCGCGGGCTCATCCCGGTCCCGGGCCGCTGAGGGTGTCATGGGAGGCGAAAGATCAACGACCCGGAGAGCCAGGATGCTGAAGCAGTCATACATGGGGAGGGCCCTGCTGGCCGGCGCTGCGCTGCTCGTGGGAGCGGGCGGCCTCGCCCGGCCCGCGGCGGCGCAGTGGTCGCGGGAGTACGAGCAGTTCTACCTGCCGGCCAAGCACAACTGGGTCTTCCGCCAGAACTACTCGGGCGCGGACCGGCTGTTCAACGCGTTCGACTACGGGCACGCCATCCTCTACGAGGAGCTGTACACCCGCCCGGGGGGCCCGGTGGAGCGCCTGGAGGAGAAGGAGTACGACTTCCTCACCCGGCGCCTGCTGAAGCGCCCGCCGCGCGTGCCGCTGGCGGAGGGCGCGATCGAGGTCGCGTACGCCAAGCTGGTGCCCGAGGCGAAGAACATGTTCCACTGGGCGCACGTCCTCCACCGCCAGATCTACGACGTGCTGGCCGACGAGCGGCTCTCCCAGGCGGAGAAGGACGCCGCGGTCGCGGAGGTGCTGGCCTACTACAAGAGCCGGCCCGACGTCGCGTTCAGCTCGGTGCCCAAGAGCATGGACATCATGGACGGGCACTACTACTCCCTGGCGTTCCGGGAGAAGTACCCCAAGTTCAACGGGCTGATCTGGGCCTACCACTGGCTCCAGGTGGGGCTCTACGAGCCGCTGCTCGTCAACGGCGACGTGGCGAGCCGCACCATGGGCGTGAACGCCACGGTCGGGCGCTTCTGGCAGATGCTGGAGAACGCGCCGGAGACGATGCCGTACCTGATGCCGATGACCGCGGGCGTGGCGCCGGCGTTCGCCGCGCGGTACCCGGAGGCGTCGATCATCTTCGACAACCTGCACATGATGCACGACGTGATCTCCGACATCCTGGCTTCGCCCCGGGTGCCGCGCGAGAAGAAGCGCGAGGAGATCCTCAAGGCCGCGGCGATGTTCCGCGACGACACGTCGTACGCGATCTCCGTGGACGAGTGGATGATGATGGGCGAGATGATGGGGGTGAACAACATGGGCGGACCGGCGGGCGGGTTCCTCGCCGCCCTTCCCCAGCCGACCGTTCCGCGCGGGATGTCGATGGCCGGGATGGACCACTCCCGGATGCCGGGGACGGACCACGCCCATGCGCACGGGGCCGCGCCCGGCCAGCCGGTGGACCATGCCGCCATGGGGCACGCCATGCCGGACGGCGCCGCCCGCGGGATGGAGGGAGCGTCGGAAGACCACCTGCGCCGGATGATGGAGATGCACGAGCGCATGATGGCCGACCCGGTCATCCGCGCGCGCGCCGCCGCCGACCCGGTGCTGCAGCAGATGATGGCCGGGATGCACCAGCCCATGCCCGCCGGGCACGCCACGCATGGTGCCGGCGCGCCGGATGCGTCGGACGCGGAGCAGGCGATGGACTTCATCGTCCGGCTTCTCTCCGACCCCGCGGTCGAGGCGCGCATCCACCACGACCCGAGGCTCCACCAGCTCTGGAGCGACCCCGAGGTACAGCGGCGGCTCGCGGAGCTGCGCCGCCGCCAGGGGGAGACGGCGACGCGGCCGGCTCCGGCTCCGCATCGGCACCGCTGATGGCGGCGCGCAAACCGCTCCGGCTACACGGAGGGAGGGCCATGTACGGCAAGCTGTGCGCAGGTCTGCTCGCGGGCGTCGTGCTCGCCGCATGCTCGGGCGGCGACGAGCCGGCGCGGGAGGGCCGCGCTCCCGCGGCCGCCGCCGACACGGTGGTGGCGGCCACGGCGGGCGGCCACGGCACGCATGGGAGCCAGGACTCCGCCAGCGCGGCTGGGGGAGCAGCGCATGCCGCGCACGGCGGAATGGCCGGTATGGACTACGGCGCGGCGGATCACGGCGCCATGAATCACGGTGCGACCGGCCACAGTGCGACGGGTCACGGTGCACATTCCGGCGGCGGTGGAGCCGCCGCCGGGGCCGACCATGCCCGGATGGGCCACGGCGCCGGGCAGGCGGAGGGAGCG
>DASYWD010000540.1 GCA_035936415.1 Longimicrobiaceae bacterium | reverse complement strand
CCGGAAGTCCAGCGCCCGCGCGCGCGCGCCGGCCGGGTCCCCGGCCTTCAGGTGCGCCCGGACGTACGCGCGCTGCATCCGGGCGGGCGAGCCCTGGGCCTCCCCCGCGAGGAGGGCGCGGACGCGGGCGGTGTCCCCCCGCTCCTCCAGCGCCTCCGCCATGAGCGTCGCCGCCCACCCGGACACGGCGGGGTCGTGCGTCCGGACGCGCTCCAGCGCCTCCATCCCCTCCTCCGTCTGTCCCAGGCGCAGGAGCACGAGGCCCCGCCGCAGCTCCGTCACCAGGGCACGGTCGCGGGTGGTGTCCGCCCCCGCCGCGCGGAGGGAGCGGGTGTAGGCCGCGGCGGCCTCCTCCCACTTCCGGTCCTCCTCCAGGGCGCGGCCCAGGAGGTGCCATCCCTCGCCCCCGGCGATGCTGTCCAGCCACGGCTCCCCCTCCAGCAGCACGCGCACGTTCTCCCAGCCGCCCCACCCGGCCTCCGCGCGCGCGGCGAGCAGGACCGCGGCCGGGTCCGGGTCGTCGCGCCTCCCGAGGTAGCCGCGCAGTGCGCGGGCCGCGCGCCAGTTCTGCCCCGTCTCCAGGAACTCCGGCACCTGGCGCGGGAGGTCCGCCGGGAGCACGAGCCCCGTCGCCCGTGCCGCCGCCGGTGCGTCCACCGGGTGCGGCTCGCCGAGCGGGACGTCGCGCGCCATGGCAACCAGGCGGATCACGACCAGGACGGCGATCAGGAAACCGAAGATGACGAGGTGGCGTCGCTGCATGGGCCCGTACGATTCCGGTGGGTCCGTCCGGGTCCTGCGGAGACCGGGGAACGGACGAGGTCCCCGGGGGCGTGGCAGGAAGCGCACCAGCCGGGTGATCCTGGCGGGCAGGTCAGGAACGGCATTACGCACGCAGAGGAAGCAGGGGAAGCAGAGGAAAAGCGGAGAGCAGTTGTTCTCTGCTTCCTCTGCTTCCTCTGTGTGAGCCCATGCTGTTTCGAGGTTCGGCCAGAACGAGAGCGGGCCGCCCGTGACACCGGACGGCCCGCTCCGATCCATCTCCGACCGCAGAGCCCGCTACCCCGCGCGCGGCATCACCGGCAGGTCCCGGTCCCCCGCTCCGAGCGGCACCTTGATGCATGCCGCGAAGTGCCCGCCGCCCTTGTCGGCCAGTGGGGGGACGATCTTGGCGCAGTCCGCGTCCTTGAGCGGGTGCTGGCAGCGCGGGTGGAAGGGGCACCCCGACGGCGGGTTGGCGGGGGAGGGGACGTCCCCCTGCAGCACGATCCGCTCGCGCTTCTGCGTGGGGTCGGGGACCGGCACGGCGGAAAGGAGCGCCTGCGTGTACGGCATGAGCGGGTTGCGGTACATGGCCCGCGCGTCCGCCAGCTCCACGATGCGGCCCAGGTACATCACCGCCACCCGGTCGGAGATGTGCTCCACCACCGACAGGTCGTGCGCGATGAACATGTAGGTGAGCCCGAACTGCCGCTGCAGGTCCTGCAGCAGGTTGATCACCTGCGCCTGCACCGACACGTCCAGCGCCGACACCGGCTCGTCGCAGACGATCAGCTCCGGCTCCACCGCCAGCGCCCGCGCGATCCCGATCCGCTGCCGCTGACCTCCCGAGAACTCGTGCGGGTAGCGCACCGCGTGCTCCGGCCGGAGCCCCACGATCCGGAGCAGCTCCGCGATGCGGTCGTTCGCCGCCTTCCCCTTCGCCAGCTTGTGGATCCCCAGCACCTCGCGGAGCATCTCCGCGATGGTCATGCGCGGGTTCAGCGACGAGAACGGGTCCTGGAAGACGATCTGCGCCTTGCGCCGCAGCTTGCGCAGCTCGTTGCGGTCCATCTCGAAGATGTTGCGCCCCGCGAACTCCGCCCGCCCGGCCGTGGCGTCGATCAGGCGCAGGATCGCCCGCCCGGTGGTGCTCTTCCCGCACCCGGACTCCCCCACAACCCCCAGCGTCTCCCCCTTCCGCAGGAAGAACGACACGCCGTCCACCGCCTTCACGTCGCCCACGTGGCGGTTGAAGAAGCCCTTGCGGATGGGGAAGTACTTCTTGAGCCCGCGGACCACCAGGAGCGAGTCCGCCGGCGGCTCCATGTCGTCCGGGGTGCGGCCGCGCAGGTCCGAGTCGCCCTTGGCGGGGGGGAGCTCCTGGCGCTCCGGCGCCTCCGGCTTGCGCTCCACCTGCCGGCGGCCGTTCCCCTCCGCTACGGGGCCGCGCTCCACCCCCGGGCCCATGAAGACCTCCGAGGCCTCGCCCGGCCGTTCGCCCCCGCTCCGCCCTCCGTCGCCCTGGCCCTCGGTCCCCCGGGGCGTCCGGCCCTCCGGCGTGCTCGCCATCAGCGCACCTCTTCAGTCGGGGCGACGTCATCCGGGCTGCCGGCCACCGGCACCCCGCTCGCGGCAACCGGGCTGGTCCCGAAGCCACCGCCCGCCCGCCTTACTTCTTCACGCTTTTCCGGATATTTAACCAGCCAGCACTTGTTCTT
>DASYWD010000539.1 GCA_035936415.1 Longimicrobiaceae bacterium | reverse complement strand
CCCTCCCGCAGCGCGGCGTAGTACGCCTCCGCCGTCACGGCGTCGCCGCAGCGGGCCTCCACCTCTTCGGGCGGGTCGAGCCGCGCGGCGTACGGCGCGCTCTCCGTCGGCGCCGGCCGCAGGGTGCCGCGCAGGTGGAGCGTCCACTCCGCGTCCCCGTCGCCCTCCGGGCGGCTGTGGACGCGGAGGGTCGCGCCCCCGTCCTCCACCTCCGCGACGGCCTGCACCACCCGCCCGCCCTCCGCGGGCCAGAAGAGCGGGTTGACGTAGCGCACGCCGGCCAGCTCGCACCCGCCGAACAGCTCCGTCCCGGCGGCCAGCGCCAGCTCCAGGAGCGCGGACTCCGGGAGGAGCGCGGTGCCGCGGAAGCGGTGGCCGTCCAGGTACAGCGGCGAGCGGGCGTCGTGGCGCGCCTCCCAGACGGTGAGCCGCGCGGGGTGCGCCAGGCGGGTGGCGCGCCCGAGCAGCGGGTGCCCGGCGCCCGCACGGGCGTCCGCCGTGCGGTGCGCGCCGGGGGCGGGGGCGTCCGGGAGCTCCAGCCAGTAGCGCTCGCGCTGCCAGGGGTAGGTGGGGAGCTCCACGCCGGCCACGCGGCCGGGGTGGAGGCGGCGCCAGTCGGGGGAGCAGCCGCGGGCGTAGAGGGCGCCCAGGGTGGCGAGCATCACCGCGCGCTCCTCCTCCTCCCTGCGCCCGGAGGGGAGCGCCACCGCCTCCGCGCCCGCGTGGCGGAGCGTCTGCTCCAGCGCGGGGACGAGCACCGGATGCGGGCTCACCTCCACGAAGGCGTCGTGCCCCCGCTCCAGCAGCCCCTCCACCGCCGCGGCGAAGCGCACCGGCTCGCGCAGGTTGCGCCCCCAGTACGCCGCATCCAGCACGCTCCCCTCCTCCAGGCGGCCCGTCACGGTGGAGTAGAACGGCACCTCCGCGGCGCGCGGGCGGATCCCGGCCAGCGCCTCCATCAGCTCCCCCAGGAGCGGCTCCACCTGGGGCGAGTGCGAGGCCACGTCCACCTGCACCCTCCGGCAGAACACGTTCTCTTCCGAGAGGCGCGCCAGCACCTGCTCGATCGCCTCCGGCTCTCCGGAGAGCACACAGGAGCGGGGGCTGTTGCTGACCGCCACCGAGAGGCGCTCCTCCAGCCCGGCGATGGCCTGCTGCGCCTCCTCGGCCGACATCTCCACCACCGCCATGGCACCCCGCCCGGCGATGCCGCGCAGGAGGCGGCTGCGCAGGCAGATCACGCGCGCGGCGTCCTCCAGCGACAGCGCGCCGGCCACGTGCGCGGCGGCCACCTCGCCCATGCTGTGCCCCACCACCGCCTCCGGCTCCACGCCCCAGCTCCGCCACAGCGCGGCCGTGGCCGTCTGCAGCGCGAAGAGGGTCGGCTGCACCACGTCGATGCGCTCCAGCTGCCCCCCCGTGGCGATCACCTCGGCGAGCGACCAGTCCACGTGCGGGGCGAAGGCCCGCTCGCAGGCTTCCACGGCCGCGCGGAAGACCGGCTCCTCTTCCACCAGGCGCCGCCCCATCCCCACCCACTGCGACCCCTGCCCCGGGAAGACGAAGGCGATCCTGCGGCGCCCGCGCGCGGCCTTCGCCGCCGCCCACCCCGGCGCCGGCTCCCCGGCCAGGAAGGCGTCCAGCGCGCCGCGCACCTCCTCCGCCGTGTGGCCCACCACGGCCAGGCGGTGGTCGTAGTGGCTCCGCCGCGCCCCGGCGGTGAAGGCCACGTCGCGCAGCGGGGGGCCGTCCGGCTCCGCCAGGAGGGCGCGGTACGACTCCGCCAGCGCCTCCAGCGCCGGGCGGCTCTGCGCCGAGAGCGGGAGGAGCACCGCGGCGCCGTCCGCCGGGGCCTCCCGGGCCTCGCCGGGCGCCTCCGCGCCGGCCGGCGCCTCGCCCACGACCACGTGGACGTTGGTGCCCCCGAAGGAGAGCGAGGTCACGCCGGCCAGCGCGGGCTCGTCGTACGGCCAGGGGGTGAGCCGGTCCTGCACCCGGATCCGCAGCTCTTCGAAGGGGATGTGCGGGTTGGGGGTGTGGAAGTGGATGCTGGGCGGGAGCATCCGGTGGCGGACGGCGAGCGCCGTCTTGATGAGCCCCGCCAGCCCGCCCACCATCTGCAGGTGGCCGATGTTGCTCTTGACCGAACCCACGTACAGCGGCCGGTCGGCGGGGCGCCCCTCGCCCAGCACCGAGCCCAGCGCCTGCGCCTCGATGGGGTCGCCCAGGATGGTGCCGGTGCCGTGTGCCTCCACGTAGTGCACGCGCGACGGCTCCACCCCGGCGCGGGCGTACGCCTCGCGGAGCAGGGTCTCCTGCGCGGGGCGGCTGGGCGCGGTGAGCCCGTTGCTGCGGCCGTCCTGCGCCACCGCGCTCCCCAGGATCACGGCGTACACCGGGTCGCCGTCGGCCCGGGCGCGGGAGAGGGGCTTGAGGACGATGGAGGCCACGCCCTCGCCCAGCGCGATCCCGTCCCCGGCGGCGTCGAAGGCCTTGCACCGCCCGTCGGGGGAGAGCACCCCCAGCTTGGAGAACCAGGTGATCCCCTCCGGGATCAGGAGCAGTCCCGAGCCCCCGGCGACGGCGAGCGAGCACTCGCCGCGGCGCAGGCTCTCGCACGCCACGTGGACGGCCAGGAGCGCCGCGGAGCAGACCGCGTCCACGGTGTAGCTGGGGCCGCGCAGGTCCAGCAGGTACGAGAGGCGGTTGGCGACGATGGCGCCGAACGACCCGGTGGCCGTGTAGCAGTTGGCGCCGAAGCGGTCCGCCACGTTCATCATGGCGTACTCGCTGTGGGCCAGTCCCACGAAGACGCCGGTGCGGCTCCCGGCCAGCGCCTCGCGCGGCTGCCCGGCGTCGTCCAGCGCGTCCTGCACCACCTCCAGGAAGAGGCGCTGCTGCGGGTCCATGCTGGCCGCCTCCCAGTCGGAGATCCCGAAGAAGCCGGCGTCGAAGCGGTCCACGCCGCGGAGGAAGCCGCCCCAGCGGGTGATCATCTTCCCCGCGGCGTTGGGGTCCGGGTCGTAGTACTCGTCCACGTCCCACCGCTCCGGGGGGATCTCGGTCACGGCGTCCACCCCGTCGCGCACCAGCCGCCAGAACGACCCGGGGTCGTCCGCGCCGCCGGGGAAGCGGCAGCCGATGCCGACGATGGCGATGGGCTCGCGCTGGGCGCGCTCCACCGCCTCCAGGCGCGCGCGCATCTCCTTGACCGCGAGCAGCGCACGCTGCAGCGGGGTCAGCTCGTCCGGGGTCGAGGTCATTCGGTCACCAGGGTAGCGAGTTCCACCAGGAGCTGCCGCTCGGCCTCCTCGTCGGAGAGCGAGCGCACCTCCGCCACGAGCACGGCGTCTTCGGGGGACGCGCCGCCGGTCCCGCCCGCGGCGGGCGCGGGGGCGGGGGCGGTCTCCCGGTCCAGGAAGGCGGCGAGCGCGTCCAGGGTGGGGTGGTCGAAGAGGAGGGTGGCCGGGAGCCCCCGGCCGATGGCGGCGCCCAGCGCATTGCGCAGCTCCACCGCCATGAGCGAGTCGAAGCCCATCTCCTGCAGCGGGCGCGACGGGTCCACGGCGCGCGGGGCGAGCCCCAGGAGCCGCGCGGCCTGCTCGCGGA
>DASYWD010000538.1 GCA_035936415.1 Longimicrobiaceae bacterium | reverse complement strand
CTCCAGCTCCGCCAGCACCGCGGGGGAGAGCACGGCGCCCATGCGCGCAGGGAGCCCGGCGAGCGCGCGGACCAGCGCCCCGGCCACCTCGGCGCGGGGAGGGCTCCACCCGGACGCCATGCGGAGCGAGGTCGCCTCGGGGCGCAGCGGCGCGGGGAAGTCGTCCGGGGCGTGGGCGGCGTTGATCCCGATCCCCGCCACCACGAAGGCGACCCCCGCCCCCTCCCAGCTCCCCTCGCAGAGGATCCCGCCGAGCTTGCGCCCGGCCACCTGCAGGTCGTTGGGCCACTTCACCTCCACCCGCCCCGGGCGGGCGAAGGGATCGAGCGCCGCCGCCGCTGCCAGCCCCACCCGCAGCGGGAGGAGCCCCGGTTCGGGGAGCGCCGCCGGCCGCAGCACCACCGAGAGCCAGATCCCCAGCCCCGGGGGGGAGACCCACTGCCGCCCGCCCCTCCCCCGCCCCGCCACCTGCTCCTCCGCGATCACCGCGGTCCCCGCCGGCGCGCCCGCCCCGGCCAGCGCCCGCGCCACGTCGTTGGTGGATCCCACCCGCTCGAAGAGGTGCAGCGCGGGGATCCCCCACGCCCGCGCCAGCTCCGCCGCCGTCCCTCCCTCCCAGCGGTCCGCCCGCCGCTCGATCACGGGAGCTGCCGGAGCCGGAGCGACAGGTCCAGAGCCGGGGCGGAGTGCGTCAGCGCCCCCACCGAGATGAAGTCCACCCCCGTCTCCGCCACCGCGCTGATCGTCTCCAGCGTGATCCCGCCGGAGGCCTCCGTCTCCGGGCGCCCCGGCCCGGCGCCGTGCACCCGCTCCACCATCCGCGCCAGGAGCGGCACCGGCATGTTGTCGAACATGATCCGGTCCACCCCGGCGGCCAGCGCCTCCTCCACCTCCTCCGGCGTGGTGGTCTCCACCTCCACACTGAGCCGCTCCAGGTTGCGCGCCCGGACCGCCGCCACCGCCGCGGGGATCCCCCCGGCCGCAGCGACGTGGTTGTCTTTGATCAGCACCATGTCGTGGAGCCCGAAGCGGTGGTTCGCGCCGCCCCCCGCGCGCACCGCGTCCTTTTCCAGCCGCCGCATCCCCGGCGTGGTCTTGCGCGTGTCGATGACCCGTGCGCCGGTCCCTTCCACCGCGCGCACGTACCGCCGCGTTTCCGTGGCGACTCCGGAGAGCTGCTGGAGGAAGTTGAGCGCAGTGCGCTCCGCGGTCAGCAGCGACGCCGCCGACCCGCGCGCCCGCAGCACGACGTCGCCGGGCTCCACGGCCGCCCCGTCCCCCACCGCGGGCTCTACCTGCAGCGCCGGGTCCACCGCGTGGAAGACGGCCACGCACACGTCCATCCCCGCGATCACCCCGGGCGCCTTGGCGACGATGGCGGCCTCGCCCCGAGTCCCCGCGGGAAAGGTCCAGAGGGTGGTCCGGTCGCCGGTGCCCACGTCCTCCGCCAGCGCCAGCTCCAGGAGCGCGCGCACCTCCTCCGGGAGCGTCATGCGCCGCCCGCCCGCGCCAGGGGGAGCGCTTCGGCGCCGCCGCGCAGCACCCGCTCGTAGTAGCGCTCGTAGCGCGGGACGATGACGTCCGCGCCGAAGCGCTCCCGCGCCAGCGCCGCCGCCGCCCGCGAGAACTCCTCCCAGCGCGCCCCGTCGCGCAGGAGCCCGACCGCGGCATCGGCCATCTCGTCCGTCGCCCCCACGGGGCGCAGGAAGCCGGTCACGCCGTCCTCCACCACCTCCGGGAGCCCGCCGACCGCCGTGGCCACCACGGGGACCCCCGCGGCCATGGCCTCCAGCGCCACCAGCCCGAACGACTCCGTCTGGGACGGGAGGAGGAGCAGGTCCGCGCACGCCATCAGCTCCGCCACGGAGTCCTGCTTCCCCAGGAAGACCACCCGGTCCGCGACGCCCAGCGCCTCCGCCTCTGCCACCGCGTCCGGGCGCTCCGGTCCGTCGCCCACCAGGACGAGCCGGGAGGGCACCTCCGCATGAATGGCCGCGAAGGTCTTCACCACGTCCCCGACCCGCTTCACCTTGCGGAAATTGGAGACGTGCATGATCAGCCTCTCCCCCGGTAGCAGCAGCGCCTGCTTGCGGCAGGGGTAGCGGTCGCGGTCGTACAGCGCGGCGTCCACGAAGTTGGGGATGACCTCGACGCCGTCCGGCGGCACCTGGAAGTGGTCCACCGTCTCCTGCTTGAGGTAGTCCGAGACCGCCGTGATCCCGTCCGACTTGGCGATGGAGAAGCGGGTGATGGGCCAGTACGAGCGGTCCTGCCCCACCAGGGTGATGTCGGTGCCGTGCAGGGTGGTGATGATCCTGAGCCCGTGCCCGTCGCCGAGCATCTCCTTGGCGATCCACGCCGAGGTCGCGTGGGGGATGGCGTAGTGCACGTGCAGCAGGTCCAGCTCCTCGCGGATCGCCACCTCGTGCATCATCACCGCCAGCGTCAGCGGGTAGGGCGAGTACTCGAAGAGCGGGTAGCGCGCGTCGTCCACCTCGTGGAAGAACACGCGCTCCATGAAGTGCGGGAGCCGGAAGGGCTGCGCGTACGAGATGAAGTGGATCTCGTGGCCGCGCTGGGCTAGCTCGATCCCCAGCTCCGTCGCGATGGCCCCCGAGCCGCCGTACGTCGGGTAGCAGGTGATTCCGATCTTCACGTGTTCTCTTGCTTCTGTGGAACTACATCGTTTGGGCGTGCCCCAACCGGAAGGGCCCCCACCCGGCTCGCTTGAGGCTCGCAACACTTTGCCCCTATGTCCCCCGCATGCGGGAGAGGGGAGCACTACGCGGCGCCGTTGTCGTTCTCCCCCTTTCTCCCGCTTGCGGGGGAGAGGGGGTCGGGGGGAGAGGGGGCCTCCCTCCACCCCCGCGCGATCTCCTCCGCCAGCTCCTCCCGCGGCCGGGTCGCGTCCAGCCAGACGGCGCCGGGGGGGAGCTGGTGCCGGAACCAGGTGGCCTGGCGCTTCGTGTACGCGCGCGTGTTGCGGCGCACCAGCTCCAGCGCCTCCTCCAGCGTCCGCTCGCCGCGGAAGTACGGGATCAGCTCGGCGTACCCGTGCGCGTTCAGCCCCGGCGCGTCGGGGCCGTAGCGCTCCAGCAGACTGCGTACCTCTTCCAGCAGCCCCGCCTCCACCATCTCCGTGACCCGGCGGTCCACCCGCTCCCGTAGGAGGGGGCGCGGGACCTCCAACACGAAGGAGAGCACCGGCACCGCGGGGGCCTCCGGCGGGGAGTTCGCGTGCCACCAGGCCAGCGTCCGACCGGTGAGCAGCGGCACCTCCAGCGCGCGCAGGATCCGCTGCCGCCCGCCCCAGGTGGAGAAGCGCTCCGCGGCCTCCGGGTCCACCTCGCGCAGCCGGGCGAGGAGCTCGGCGTCGTCCAGCGGCGCCAGCTCCGCGGCCAGCCGCTCGCGCGCGGCGGGGTCCAGCGGCGGCTCCCGAAAGATAGGGTGGGTCAGCGCACGCAGAAAGAAACCGGTCCCCCCCACCAGCATCGGGACGCGCCCGCGGCCGCGGATCTCCGCGATCTTCGCGCGGGCGTAGCGCCCGAAGTCCCCGGCGCTGAAGCGGGTGGACGGCTCCACCAGGTCGATCCCGTGGTGCGGGATCCCGCCGCGCTCCTCCGGCGTCGGCTTGGCCGTCCCCACGTCCGTCCCGCGGTACACCGAGCGCGAGTCCATGGAGACGACCTCCGCGTCCAACCGCCGCGCCACGGCAATGGAGAGCGCCGTCTTCCCCGACGCCGTGGGGCCGACGAGGGCGAGGGCGTGGGGGGTCACCGGAGTGCGAGAGTGCGAAAGTGCGGGAGTGCGAAAGTGCGAAACGGCGCCCCGACCGGGATATCCCCGACGGCGCGCCGTCCTGCCGTGCTCCCCTCCCCCTTGCGGGGAGGGGCCGGGGGAGGGGGTCCGCCGGCCCCGTTTGCAGGCTGTCCCCCGTAGCCTGTCCCCCGTTCGCTGCCGTTCACACGCCCCCCCGCCCGAAGCGATTGTGCAGCTCCTTGAGCGAGAGCTGGATCACGGTGGGGCGGCCGTGGATGTCGTGGTAGGGGAGCTCCGTGGCGAAGAGGCGGTCGAACAGCTCGCGCATCTCCTCCTGTGAGAGCTTCTGCCCCGCCTTGATGGCCCCCTTGCAGGCGAAGGAGAGCGCGATCCGCTCCCCCTGGCTCCGCACCGAGTCCACCAGCTCCGACCCCTCCGTCAGCTCCGCGATCATCTCGCGCAGGCAGCGCTCCGCGTCGAAGTGCGGGTGCGGGTTGGGGACGCCGTGCACGATCACCGCCCGCCCGCCGAAGGGCTCGATCTCGAAGCCCGCCCGCAGCAGGATCCCGGAGACCTCCTGCACCATGCCGTACTCCGCGGGGGAGAGCCGCAGCGTGAGCGGGAAGAGGAGCCGCTGGCTCGCCCGCTCGCCCGTCGCCAGCCCCTGCACCAGCTCCTCGTACAGTACCCGCTCGTGCGCCGAGTGCTGGTCCACCAGGATCAGGCCGGTGCGCGTCTCCGCGAGGATGTAGGTGTTGTGCACCTGCCACATCACGGGTGGGGCGGCCTGCACCTCGGGCTCGTCGTCGCGCCCCCCCGCCTCGGCGCCCGCGCCCGCGTCCGCCGCCGGGGCGCCCGAGAAGAAGAGCGCCATCTGCGGCTCGTCCCGCGGCGCGCGCGGGGCCCTCGGGGCCGGGAGGCTCCCGAACCCCGGCCGGGCGCCGTTCGCGCCCTCCCGCCGCGGCTCGCCGAACACGGCCGCCTCGCGCGTGGCCCGCAGCCCCGTGTCGCCGCGCATGTACGTGGGCGAGTGCCCGGACCCGTACGAGGGCACCGCCTCCACCGGGTCGCGCCGGCCGATGGCGGGCGTGCTCTCCAGCACGGAAAGGGCGGCGCGCACCCCCTCCTCCACCAGCCGCTCGATGGCGGCCCGGTCGCGGAAGCGCACCTCCGCCTTGGCGGGGTGCACGTTCACGTCCACGTCGCCGTCCGGGACCTCCACGAAGAGGAAGAGCGAGGGGTGCACCCCCTGCGGGATGGTGGTGTGGTAGCCCCGGTCCGCGGCGCGCACCAGGAGCCGCTCGGTGAACGGGCGGCCGTTCACGAACAGGTACGCGCGGCGCCCGCCCGGGGTCGCGGAGTGGGGGCGCTGCACCAGCCCGGTGAGCGCGGCCGGACCCTCGCGGTGCGCCACCGGCATCAGCTCGTCCGCCATGTCGCCGCCCCAGATCCCGGCTACGCGCGCCGCCAGGGTGGGCGCGGAGGGGAGCGCCAGCACCTCGCGGTCGTTGGACTCCAGCGTGAAGCCGATCTCCGGGTGCGCCAGCGCCAGCGTCGTCGCCACCTCGCTCACCGCGCGGCTCTCCGCCGCGGCCGAGCGGAGGAACTTGGCGCGCGCGGGCACGTTGAAGAAGAGGCTGCGCACCGACACGGTCGTCCCCCGCCTGCGCGCGCACCCCTCCACGGCCTGCGTCTGCCCCCCGCTCACCACCACGCGGGTCCCGTCGCCGTCGCGCTCCGCCGTCTCCAGCACCAGCCGCGACACCGACGCGATGGACGGCAGCGCCTCCCCGCGGAAGCCCAGGGTGCGGATCCGGGCCAGGTCCGCCGGGTCCCTGATCTTGCTGGTGGCGTGACGGTCCAGCGAGAGGAGGGCGTCGTCGCGCCCCATCCCCCACCCGTCGTCCGACACGCGGATCTCCGTCTTCCCACCGTTGCGCAGCACGATCTCCACCCGGGTGGCGCCGGCGTCCAGGGCGTTCTCCACCAGCTCCTTCACCACGGAGGCGGGGCGCTCCACCACCTCCCCGGCTGCGATCTGGTTGGCGAGGCGTTCGGGGAGGACGTGGATCCTGCGGGGCATCGGTTCCGGTGCTCGGGGGCTTCGGGTGAACTTCGGGCCGCAAGCTACCCGCTTTTGAAGGGCGCCGTCAACCCGTTGCGTGTTTCGAGGGCGGGTTCGGGCGTGTCCCCCCTGGCGGGGGGCCGGGCTGCGGCGCACTAGAGCAGCACACGACGCTGCTCAAGTGCGGCGAGCCCCCGCAAACGGCGCGGGGTCTCGCCCCTTCGGGCTCGCATCCCTCACGCGGGGCGCCGGGGGCGCATCCGGACCGCTACGCCTCGGGGGGGAGATAGGTCCAGAAGTCTTCGGTGGCGTTGCCGCTCGCGTCGACGACGTAGGAGACGACCAGCACCCGGCCGTCGGGCTGAACGGAAAGGCGGAAGAAGCCGTTGTCCCGTTTGGCGTAGATGGTGTTCTCCAGCCGGCGCACCCGCCCGGCGCGGCGGAAGAACCCGGTGCCGCTCACGATCGTGTAGCGGGCGCCCACGCCGCGCAGAAGCTGCAGGTTGTGGTCGTGGCCGGCGGCGAAGAGCAGCGGCGGACGCTCCGCGAAGGCGCGCTTCAGGACGTTGCGCATGTAGCGGTACTTGCGGTGTCCCAGGTCCTGGGCGGAGAACTTCGGGATCGGGGAGAAGCGGGTGGGGAGCATGGGGAAGACCCCGTGCGTCCCGCCCGAGGTGAGCGGGTGGTGCGCCATCACCACCACCGGCCGCTCTCCCGCCTCGCGGATGGCGGTCCGGATCAGCTCCACCACAGCCGAGTCCGTCTCCGCCGGGCACGGGGACTCCGGCGGGTCGGGCTTCTCGTACGGGTGCAGCCACCACTGGGTGTCCAGCACGATCAGGCGCAGCCCCCCCACGTCGCGCACCGCCGGGCCGGGGCACCCGCCCCCGGGGAGGAACTCGACGCGCCCCTGCCCGTGGGCCTCCACGTACTTCTCCTGGAGCACGATCTCGCGCCACCCCTCGGGCCCGCTGTGGTCCCAGCCGTGGTTGCCGGATACGAAGATGCCGCGGGCGCCCGTGCTGACCGGCACGTCGAGCTGCGCCTGGAGGATCCGCTCCGCCTCCGCCCGGTACCCGTGCTCGTCCGTGGGCAGCCCGTCGGGATAGATGTTGTCGCCCAGGTAGGCCACCATCGCCCGCTCCGCTCCGCGCTCCTCGATGACGCGCTTCAGCGCGATCAGCATGGGCTCGCCCGCCGGGTTCGGCTTCCCCGCGTCGCCCATCAGGTAGAGGTCGAAGAGGGCGCCGTCCGGCGCGGGTGCCGCCGGGGCGGCCGGCTCCGGCTCCTGCGCGCAGGCCGCCGTGGTGCCCAGGGCCAGCAGCAGGAGGACGAGTCCGACCCGCAGGTCGCGTCGCGCGTTTCGATTCATCCGTGGGCTCCGGTGCCGGGTCAGTCGCCGCAGGGCGGGGACCCGTGCGGCCGTTCGCAGCCTTCGTACCAGTCTTTTCCGCCGCCGTCAGATCCCGTAGAACGCCCGCGCGTTGCGCGCCGCCCGGGCCGCGAACTCCTCCGGGTCCTCCCCGCGGATCTCCGCCGCCCTGCGCGCCGTGTGCACCACGTACGCCGGCTCGTTGGTCCTGCCGCGGTGGGGGACCGGCGCCAGGTACGGCGCGTCGGTCTCCACCAGGATGCGGTCGGCGGGGACGGCGCGGACCAGGTCCGCGTCCTCGTACTTCTTGAAGGTGATCATCCCCGCGAACGACACGTACCACCCCGCCTCCAGTGCTCGGTCCAGGAGCGCCCGCCCGCCGCTGAAGCAGTGCAGCACGCCGCGGACGCCGGCCGCGTCCGCGATGACGTCGGCGGTGTCGGCGTCGGCGCTGCGGGTGTGCACCACCACCGGGAGGCCCGTCTCGCGGGCCAGCTCCAGGTGGCGGAGGAAGGACGCGCGCTGCGCCTGGCGCGGGGCGTTGTCGTAGAAGTAGTCCAGCCCGGTCTCCCCCAGCCCCACCACCTTCGGCTCCCGCAGCAGCGCGCGGATCTCCGCGAACGCCTCGTCGGTGCCCTGGTCGGCGGCGTGCGGGTGCACGCCCACCGTGGCGTACACCTGCGGAAAGCGGGCGGCGAGCGCCACCGCCTCGCGGCTGCTGTCCGGGTAGGTGCCGATGGTGACCACCGCCTCCACGCCCGCCTCGCGGGCGCGCTCCAGCACCCCCTCAACGTCCGGGAAGAGGCGCTCGTCGGTGAGGTGCGTGTGCGAGTCGATCAGGGAGAGCGGAGCCATGCCGGATTCCACCGAAGAAGTCGCCATGCCGTAGCCGAAGAGAGTAGATACGCACGCAGAGGAAGCAGAGGAAGCAGAGGAAAAGCACCGGGCGGGAGCAGTCCTCTGCTTCCCCTGCTTCCTGTGTGTGAGCCCCTTCCGTTGCCGTCACGCGAGAACCGGTCCCCGAACGCAACGAGCCGCCGCGGAGATTCCGCGGCGGCTCGCTGCAACTCCGGGACGAAAGCTCAGACCAGCGCCGTGCTGCTGGCGCTGCGCGTCCGGGCCGTGGACGCCCCTGCGCGGGACGGCCCACCCTTGACGTTGAACTTGGGCCAGCGCTTCTCGATCTCGAACAGAGCCGGGGAGGCCACGAAGATCGAGGAGAAGGTCCCGATGATGATCCCCAGGATCAGCACCATCGCGAAGTCGCGGATCACCGCGCCACCGAAGAGGTACAGCGCCAGCAGCGTCGCCAGGGTGGAGCCGCCGGTGAGCACCGTCCGGGAGAGCGTCTCGTTGATGGAGGTATCCAGGAGCTGCATGTAGCTCGCCCCCGCCTTGCGCGGCTTCGCGAGGTTCTCGCGCACCCGGTCGAACACCACGATGGTGTCGTTCAGCGAGTAGCCCACGATGGTGAGCAGCGCCGCCACCGTGGCCAGCGAGATCTCCGTGCGGGTGAAGGCCAGGAAGCCCAGGGTGATCAGGATGTCGTGCGCGGTGGCGATGATCGCCGCCAGCCCGAAGCGCCACTCGAAGCGGAACCAGAGGTAGATCAGCGTCGCCACGAAGGAGAGCAGGATGGCGAGCAGCGCCCTCTGCTGCAGCTCGTTCCCCACCTTGGGGCCCACCGCCTCCGTCCGGACGATGTTGAAATCGGTGGGCTGGTAGCGCGAGGAGAGCCCCTGCGTCACCCGGGCCGAGGCGTCGACACCGGCCTCCTGCTCGAAGGATGGCATCCGGATCACGAACTCGTCGCCGCCCTCGAAGCGGGCGATCTGCCAGTCGGAGTGGCCGCCCCGCGCCGCGGTGGCGCGGATCTCGTCCACCGTGGTGGGCTGCTTGAAGTTCACCTGGACGAGGGTGCCCCCGGTGAAGTCCACGCCGTAGTTCAGCCACGAACCCAGGGTGGCGGCGTTGTAGAGCATCGCCCCGATCCCAAGGACGAGCACGACCGCGGTGAAGATGTAGGCGCGCTTGCGCCACTCCATGAACGGGTACCTGGCGTTCTCGAAGAGTCTCATGGTGATGTGCCCCGTTGCCCGTTCAGATGGAGATTCCCCGCGCGGCCGTCCGGTGCTCGACGTAGAGCATGAACAGCGTGCGGGTGACGAAGATCGCGGTGAACATGGAGGCGATGATGCCGATGGCCAGCGTCACCGCGAAGCCCCGGACCGGCCCCGTGCCGACGTAGAACAGGATCCCCGCCGTGATCAGCGTCGTGAGGTTGGAGTCCACGATCGCCGACAGCGCGTTGGCGAAGCCCTGGTTCACCGCCGTGCGCACGCCGCGCCCCGCGGCCAGCTCCTCGCGGATCCGCTCGAAGATCAGCACGTTGGCGTCCACCGCCATCCCGACCGAGAGGATCAGACCGGCGATCCCGGGGAAGGTCAGCGACGCGCCGGGGAGCGCCGCGAGCCCGCCCAGCACCAGGAGCACGTACACGAGCAGCGCGAGCACCGCCAGCAGGCCGGAGACGCGGTAGTAGCCGATCACCATCAGGATCACGGCGCCCACGCCCACCAGCCCGGCGATCTGCCCCTTGTCGATGGAGTCCTGCCCCAGCGAGGGGCCCACGGTGCGCTCCTCGACGATGCGGAGCGGCGCCGGGAGGGCGCCGGCGCGCAGCACCAGCGCCAGGTCGCTCGCCTCCTCCAGCGAGGCGCCGCCCAGGTCGATCTGCCCGCGGTTGGAGATCTGCGTCTGGATGACCGGCGCGCTGTAGACGCGGTCGTCGAGCACGATCGCCATCTGCCGCCCCACGTTCTCGCCGGTGGCGCGCTCGAAGACGCGGCCGCCGCGGCGGCTCAGCTCGAAGGTCACGATCGGGCGCATGGTCTGCGGGTCGGTCAGCGCCTGCGCCTGCTCCAGGTACTCGCCGGTCATCATCGCGCGGGACTCCAGGAGGAAGAGCCGGCGGAACTCCTGGTTCCGCTGCCCGGGCTCCTGAAAGCCCCAGAGGAGCTCGGTGCCGCGCGGGAGGAGGCGCTGCACCGCCGGGAGCGCCAGGTAGCGCTCCACAGCCGGGACGTCCTTGGCCTCCACCACGAACTCGCCCTCGCCGGCCGGAATCACCTTGCTGGTGAACGGAGCGGCGCCGCCCGCGGTGTCCGCGCCGGCCTGCCCCTTGAAGAGGCCGCCGGCCGGGCTCTGCGCCGGCTGCCGCGCCGCGCCCTCGTTGCCCAGGGCCTCGGTCACCGCGCGGTCGATGCGCGGGAGCGTCTGCTGGATCTCGGAGAGGGGGCGCACGATCTGGAACTGCAGGAACGCGGCGCGCTGCAGGATCTCCTTGGCCCGGCCCTCGTTCGCGATCCCCGCGAGCTCCACGATGATCCGCTCGTCACCCGCCTTCTGGATCACCGGCTCGGCGACGCCGAGCTCGTCCACGCGGGTGCGGACGATCTTCAGCGCGCGCTCGATGGCGTCGGCGCGCTGCGCGGGCGCCATGGGCGCCTTGGTCTCGTCGATCTCCAGGGCGAAGTGGCTCCCGCCCTGGAGGTCCAGGCCGAGGGTCACGATGCTGTTCTGGGCCTCGTAGTTCCGGTACAGGAAGAACAGGCTCCCCAGCACCGCGACCACGATGATCGCCACACGGACTTTCAGGTTTTGAAGCATTGGAGGTTACGGACTCCAACGTATGGGGATGGGGGAACGGCGGGCCGCGAGAGGAAAAGCCGCGGCGGTGAATAACGGGAACCTGCAAAGCTACCTGCGGTGCCCGTGCGTTGTCAACCGCCGCGGGCCTCCCGCGGCCCGCATCGCCGGCTCGCCGGCCGGCGGTACAAACAGAGCAGCCGCAATCGCTTACCCCGCACGCCCCGTGTTGATCACGTTGATATTGCGGTGGCGCGTGGGGACGCAGCCGTGCGACACGGCGTTGGACTGCGACGGCTGCCCCTTGCCGTCGTTGAAGGTCCCCCCCAGCTCGTAGGTGCTCTTCCCGCCGAGGCCGTCCATGGCGTTCCAGAACTCGGGGGTGCGGATCTGGTACGCCACGTCCTTGAGCATCCCTCCCACCTTCCCGTTCCGGATCTCGTGGAAGGTCTGCCCGCCGAACTGGGCGTTGTAGCGCTGCTGGTCGATGGAGTACGACCCGCGTCCCTCGATGAGGATACCGTCCTTGACGTCGGCGACCAGCTCGTCGAGGGAGACGTCGCGCTCGGGATGGGGGAGGAGGTTCACGTTGGGCATGCGCTGGAACTGCACGTCCGACCAGCTCTCCGCGTACGAGTTGCCGTGCGAGCGCACGGGCTTGCCGATCCGGCGGTACCAGTCGGCGAGCATGGGGGCCTGCTCGCGCGTGGTCTGCAGGTCGTGCAGCACCCCCTGCTTCACGATCAGGTACTCGTCGGGCTTGACCCCCTCGTCGTCCCACCCCACGGTGGCCAGCGCGCCCGGGGTGGAGCGCTCCCCCTGGATGTTCATGAGCTCCGGGCCGTAGCGGAACCGGCCCAGGTACTCTTCCACGGGGTGGATGAACGAGGTCCCGGCGTAGTTGGCCTCGAACCCCATGATCCGGTCCAGCTCGGTGGGGTGTGCGATGGACTCGTGGATGGTGAGGAACAGGTGCGAGGGGAGGAGCACCAGGTCGTAGCGCCCCGGCTGCACCGGCTTCGCGGAAAGCTTCCGCACCGCGTCCTCGGCCCACCCGGGGGCGCGCTCGGCCAGGCGCGCGTCGCGGATGTGCTCGTACCCCAGCCCCATGGGCTGCACGGGGGTGGAGTTGCGGGACTGGAAGTCGCGCCCGTCCGCCGAGACGGCGGTGACGCTCATCTGCGGGAAGGAGCGGTAGACGGTCTGCCGCGCGAAGGTCCCCTCCGTGGAGGCGAAGGTCTTCTCCTCGCGCACGAAGAACATGGACGAGGTGACGAATCGGGTGCCGGGCACGCCGAGCGCCGCCCGGTTGGCATCCAGGAGGAGGGCCACCTTGTCCTCGATGGCGACCTCGAAGGGGTCGATCTCGATGGGGGAGCGCCACTCCGCGTCCGGCCAGCTCTCCACGGGCGCGAGCACCACCGGTCGCGCGGCGGCGCGGGCGTTGGCGCGCGCCTGGGCCACGGCCTGGCGCGCCACGCGCTCCACCTCGGGGGCGGTCAGCTCCCGGCTGGCGGCGAAGCCCCAGGCGCCCTGCGCCAGCACGCGCACCCCGAAGCCGAAGGTCTCCGAGTCCTGCAGCCCGGTGACCTGCTGCTCGCGGGTGGAGACGGACTGGTTGCGGTTGCGGCTGATGCGCACGTCTGCGTACGCCGCCCCGGCCACCTTCGCGGCGTCCAGCGCGCGCATCGCCAGCTCGCGCACGGCGGGGTCCCGGGCGAAGCGCGCGGGGTACGCGGCGGCGGGAAGGGGGAAGCCGGTAAAAGCGGCGCCCGCGGCGAGCGTGGCGCCCCGGGCGAGGAACTCCCTGCGGTCCATGGTGGCTCCGGGCGGGTCTGGGGTGAGCGGGGGCAGCCCAAGCTACCCAACGCGGCGCCGCCAGGCAACCGGGGCCGGGGCCGGGGCCGGTCAGTCCGGGCGCGCCGGGGCGCCGCCCACCACCCCGTAG
>DASYWD010000537.1 GCA_035936415.1 Longimicrobiaceae bacterium | reverse complement strand
CCATCCGGCCGCGGGCCCTTCGTCATTCTGATTCCGCGTCGATCAGGAAGCCCTGGGCTCCTCGGCAGGCGTCGAGACGGCCTGCACCTGCGGCGCCGGCTGGGCCGGCGGGATCTGGCTCGCCTGGAGCGAGGGGTCGTCCAGCCCGTTCAGGGAGCGCTTGAAGTCGCGGATCCCCTTCCCGAGGCCGCCCGCCAGCTCCGGGAGGCGCTTGGCGCCAAAGAAGAGCAGGAGCACGGCGAAGATGAGGAGCGTCTCCGTCATTCCGAGACCGAATGGCATGATGCCTCCTTACGTCGAAAGTCGGATGTGACCGGGGCGCGGATTCGCCGGGCTGCCCGCGGGACAACGTCTGCTTCGGACCACGTGGAGCGCGCCGCCCGCCAGGGTGCGCTCCGGACCCGTTCAAGATACCGCGGGAGAACGATTTGGACAACGGGGCCGATGCGACGCCGCTGTGGGGGAATTCCCCACGCGGCTCCTCTCCGGCCGAGCCATCCCGCCGCATCCGGGCAGCACCGGACCAGGAGGGTTGTCCCCGGCGGCTCCGGGCCATTAGCTTCCACCATCCAGCCGTGGGCCTCCGCCGGGTGGTGCAGGAGGCCCCTCCCGCCTCGCTGTACCACCCGTCTCCCACTCCCCGGAGGTTCCCATGGACCCGCGCAGCCAGCAGATCCTCGGTCGGATCGTCCGTCCGCAGCCCGCCGTTCCCGCGTCCGACGACGCCCGCGCGAACCGCGGCACCCCCTTCACCATCGCGCAGATCCTCGCTCCCACGGGTGGGGCGGAGACGCGGACGTACGAGGGGCCGGACCGGAGAGCGTCGGGGCTGGTCGCAATCGAGATCCCCTCGCAGCCCGGGGAGATGCCGGAGCTCCCCGCGTAGAGCCCGCGGCGGGCAGAGCCCCGTCGGCAGGTGGAAGAAAAAGGGGGAGGGCGCTTCGGCGACCTCCCCTCCGTGCTTCCGCCGGGGATCCTACTGTCCCTCGTACTGCTGGCTGTTCTCCTGCTCCCCGTGCGGAGCCTCCGGGCGGAGGCCCTTGACGCGGGAGGCCACCCGCGCGATCCGGCTCCCCAGGTTGCGCGCGGTGGTCAGCTCGTCCTCCACCGGCTGCCGCGACCCGTCGCCCCCGGCCATGGTGCCCGGGCCGTAGGGGGAGCCCCCGATTCCCTCGGTGGTCAGGATCTGCGGATTCTGGCCGTAGGGGGTGCCCACGAAGATCATCCCCAGGTGGAGCAGCGGGACCAGGCTGGTCAGGACGGTGGACTCCTGCCCGCCGTGCACCGTGGCGGTGCTGACGAAGATCCCCGCGGCCTTGTCCTCCAGCTCGCCCTGCATCCACAGGGCGCCGGTGGTGTCGAGGAACTGCTTCACCTGGGCCGGCATGTTCCCGTAGCGGGTGGGGATCCCCCAGGCGATCCCGTGGGCCCAGCGCAGGTCGTCGTGCGTCGCCTCGGGAATGCTCTCCATCTGCTGCTGCATCTGCACGTAGAAATCCTGTCCGGACATGGCCCTCCGGGCCTCCTCCAGCTCGGGGATCCTGCGCACGCGGACCTCCGTCCCCTCCACGCTGCGTGCCCCCTCCTCCACGGACTGTGCCATCCGCCACGTGTGGCCGTAGCTGCTGTAAAAGATCACAAGTACGTTGGTAGCCATCGTCCTCTCCATCCAGACGTGATGAATTGCGGCAGGCGCTCCCGCCGTGCTCCCCCGGGGGAGCGCTATCTCTCCGGGTCCGCCGCCGCGCGCCGGGCGCGCCGCAGCAGGTGCTGTGCTTTCCGCATCTCTTCGGCATCCAGCCCGGCGAAGGCGCGCTCCAGCTCCGCCTCCACCACCGGCACCGCCTGCTCCGCCAGGAGGCGCCCCTGCAGCGTCAGGCGCACCCGGTGGGCCCGCCGGTCGGCGGGGTCGGCCCGGCGCTCCACCATCCCACCCGCCTCCAGCCGGTCCACCAGCCCGGTGACGTTGCCCTCCGTCACCAGCAGCCGGGTGCTGAGCTCCCCCATGCGCAGCCCCTCGTCCGGGCCGCGGTGGAGCGTCGCCAGCAGGTCGAACTGCGAGACGGTGATCCCCAGCGGGGCGAGCGCGCGCGCGTGCCGCCGGAACACGACCCGGTAGCTCCGCGCGAGCGCTACCCAGAAGCGCGTGGGCAGCGGGACGTCCCGCTCCTCTCGTTCCTTCATGGAAGGCGCCCCTTTGGAATTCTTTAGATGTGAAGTGAACGCAACCGGCGTGCCCGGAGCGGCGTCAGGAGTCGAGCGACGCTGCCCCCGGGGGGCGCGTCGCCTCCAGCCGCCTGATCGCCGTGCGCACCCCCTCCGGGAGGGGCGCCTTCCGCCCGGCGGCGTAGTCGAACGACACCAGCACGCCGCCCCCCTCGGCTGCCACGGCGCGCTGCTCGGTGCTCACCAGGCGGTACTCCATGGTGAAGCGGTCCTCCCCCACCTCCGTGGTCCGCGCCCCCACCCGCACCGTGTCCGGGTAGGTCAGCGGCCGCCGGAAGCGCGCGTGCGTCGAGGCCAGAATCGGCCCCATCCCGGCCTCCGCCCGCTCCGCCCGGAAGCCGATCCGGTCCAGGTAGGCGATCCGCGCGCTCTCGAAGTAGCGGAAGAACACCGTGTTGTTCACGTGGCGGAAGTAGTCCATCTCCCCCCAGTGCACGGGGATGTCGACCACCACCGGGAATCCCTCGAGCAGTCCGTCCATCTCGTCGTCCGTCATCCGCCCTCTCCGTCTCCGTTCGCCAGCCGGGCCGCGCCCCTCCCGGCCAGCCGGCCGGTGGACCACGCCCAGAGGAAGTTGAAGCCGCCGATGGGCCCGAAGGCGTCCAGCACCTCACCACAGAGGAAGAGCCCCGGCACCACCCGGCTCTCCAGCGTGCGCGGGTCCACCTCCGAAAGGGGGACGCCGCCCCCCGTGACCTCGGCCTTCTTGTATCCTTCGTCCCCCGTCCAGGGGAGCGGGTAGCGTGCGAGCAGCTCCACCAGCCTCGCGCGCTCGTCCCGCCGGAGCTGGGCTAGAGTGCGCCCAGCGTCCACTCCCGCCTCGGTCACCAGCGTGTCCGCCAGCCGAGTGGGGAGGTGGCGGCGAACGAGGGAGAGCACCGTCCCCGCGGAGCGCTCCACGAGCGCCCGCTCCCACGCCGCGCCGTCCAGCTCCGTCCACTGCACCCGAACGGGCTGCCGCGGCCCCCCGGCCATCCGGGAGCGTACCGCCAGGTGGGAGACGTTCAGGATGGCCGGACCGCTGTACCCGCGGTGCGTGAAGAGGAAACCCCCGGAGGTCTCGAAGCGCCCCTTCGCCAGCGGCGCCTCGATCCGCACCGTGGCGGAGACGCCCGCCAGCCCCGCGTGCGGCGGCGGGTCCGCCGTGAGGGGGGTGAGCGCCGGGTAGGTCTCGTGCAGCGTGTGTCCGAGCTGCCGGAGGATCCGGAGCCCGGTCCCGTCGCTCCCGGTCGCGGGCACGGAAACCCCCCCGGTGGCGATCACCACGGCCGCCGCCGCGATCGGCTCGCCCCCTTCCCGGAGCACCCGCCACGGCTCCCCGCCCGTGGGCGGGCGCAGCCCCACCACCGCCGTGTCGAACACGACCTCCGCGCCGCTCCGCCGCGCGAAGGCGATGAGGCCGTCGCGGACGTCGCGCGCCCGGTTCGACTCCGGGAACAGCTTCCCCGTCTCCGGCTCCAGCACCAGGCGCAGGCCCATTTCTTCCTGGAAGAACCGGCGCTGGTCGGCCAGGGGCCAGGAGAGGAGCATCTTGCGGAGCGTGTTGGGCGAGGAGTCGGTCACGTAACGGGCCGGGTCCACCTCCGAGGGGAGAACGTTGCACCGCCCGCCGCCGCTGATGAGGATCTTGCGTCCCCCGTCGCGGGTGCGCTCAAGCAGCAGGACGCGCGCGCCCGCCGCGGCCGCGAACGCCGCCGCCAGGATCCCCGCCGCGCCCGCGCCGACCACCACCACCGGCAGCTCCCGCTCCCTCCCGCCTCCGGCCCGATCCGCCACTCGTCCTCACAGTTCTATATAGGGCTGCGTCGCGCACCTCCGCGCAGGGCCCGCGGAGGCCCCTCCGTGGGGCCGGAAACTACCCGTCCGGCGCCTGCGACGCACGGCCGGACGCGCAAGAATCGGACTGTGCACGAACCCCTTGACGACCGGACTGGAGCCGATTATCATATGTACCCCTCGCGAGCCAGAGGCAGGACGGTGGCAGCGTGAGGGGTTGACGGGGAGGGGAGAGGAGGTTATTCTGGAAGGCTCTCCAGCGGACGGAGGGCGGCGGGGCGGGGAGGCGAGCAAAGCGGCGGAAGCGACCCCTTGACGGGGAGTCCTAAAGCGGCTA
>DASYWD010000536.1 GCA_035936415.1 Longimicrobiaceae bacterium | reverse complement strand
GCGGGGGGGACGCTCACCGTCCCGGCGGGCGCGCCCGCCCCCGACCTCCCGGGAGTCGAGCTCTGGCCGGCGTCGCACCCGCTCCCGGACACCCACGGGCTGGCGGGGGCGGCGGCGGCGCTGGAGACGGCGCGCGCGGCGGGGAAGGGAGACCTGGTGCTCTGCCTCCTTTCCGGGGGCGCCTCCGCCCTCTGGCCGGCGCCCCCCGCGGGGGTTTCGCTCTCCGATCTGGCGCAGACCACGGAGCGGCTCCTCCGCGCCGGTGCGCCCATCGCGGAGACCAACGTGGTGCGCCGGCACCTCTCCCGGATCGCCGGGGGGGGGCTGGCGCGCGCCGCCGCCCCCGCGCGCCTCGTCACCCTGGCGATCTCGGACGTGGTGGGCTCCGCGCCGGAGACGATCGGCTCCGGGCCCACCGTCCCGGACGGCACCACCTACCGCGACGCGCTGGAGGTCCTCCTCCGCCACTCGGTGGAGGTCCCGCCCGCCGTCCGCGCGCACCTGCAGCGCGGCGACGCCGGAGAGGTCCCGGAGAACCCCGGGCGGGGGGATCCCGTCTTCGCCCGCGCGTCGTACCACGTCGTCGCCGACAACCGCGAGGCGCTCGCCGCCGCGGCCGAGGAGGCAGAGCGCCTGGGCTACCGCACCGCCGTCGTGGCGGACGACCTCGAGGGCGAGGCGCGCGAGGTGGCCGGCGAGGTGGCGGCGCTCGCCCGGGGCGCGCACGGGGAGGGCGGGTCCGCGCGGATCTCGGCCGCCTTCCTGCTCGGCGGGGAGACCACGGTCACCGTGCGCGGCCAGGGGCGCGGCGGGCGCAACCAGGAGCTCGCGCTGGCCGCGGCGCTGCAGATCGAGGACGAGCCCGGCGTGGTCATCGCCGCGCTGGGGACCGACGGGCGCGACGGGCCGACCAATGCGGCGGGGGGGATGGTGGACGGCGAGACAGTGGGGCGGGGCCGGGCCCAGGGGATGGAGGCCCGCGACGCGCTGGAGCGGAACGATGCGCACCCCTTCCTCCGCGCGACCGGGGACCTGGTCGTAACCGGCCCCACGGGCACCAACGTCAGCGACCTGGTGCTGGTGCTGGTGGGATAGGGCTCCGGCGCGGAAGCGGACCTACGGAAGCCGGTCGGTCAGGAGCCGCACCACGGCGTCCGGGTTGTCGGTGTTGATCCAGTGTCCGCCCTCGACCCGGTGCAGGAAGGTGCGCCCGTTCGTGCGCCCCGCCGCCTCGATCCGGGTCACGTCCCCCGCGTCCAGCGCCTCCGACTCCGTGGCCTTCACCACGTGCACCTCCGCCCCCGCCGGGGGGTTCTCCACCACCTCCCAGAGGTCGGTGCGGAAGTAGTCCCGCAGCATCTCCTCGATGCCGTCCCAGTCCAGCCGCCAGCGGAAGCCCCCCGTATCCCGCTCCAGGTTCATGGCGAGCCACTGCCCCAGCGGCCGGGGGTAGCCCTGCTCCTCCAGGGCGCCCACCAGCTCGTCGCGCGAGGCGAACTCCTCCGGGAGCGAGCGGACGACGTCGATGATCCGCCAGGCGCTCCCCGAGGGCTCCCGCACCTCCAGCGTGGAGTCCACCACCCACGCCTGCCTGAGCCCCTCTGCGTGCTCGCGGGCGTACATCAGCGCCACCTTCCCGCCGAAGGAATGGCCGAGCACCGCGGCGGCGTGGAAGTCCAGGTGCTCCACCAGCGCGTCCACGTCCGCCGCGGTGGCCTCCAGGGTGTGCGGGGGCGCGAACCCCTGCGAGCCCCCGTGCATGCGCAGGTCCACCAGCAGGGCGCCCCACTCCGGGCGCGCGTCCACCACGCGGCGCGCCACGGTGCCCCAGTTGCGCCCGCTCCCGTAGATCCCATGCAGCACCAGGAGCCAGCGCTCGGGAGTGCGCCCCTCGGCGACCACGCGCGAGTGGGCCAGGATCGGGGGCTGCGGCCGTGCTTCGTTGCTGTCCATGCTTCCGTCCGGTCGGCAGAGGGTTTGCGTCGGCCCCGATTCTAACCCCGGGGCGGGCACCGCGCGACCCGGCAGCTCCCGGACCCGCTCCCCACCCACCCCGCATGCGCGAGATCCCCTGCCCCGGCTGCGGACGGGGCTACCCGGACGACGGCCGCTTCGCCCTGGGCCGGACGCTGACCTGCGCCTGCGGAGCCCGCGTGGAGCGCCGGGCGGAGTCGGCGTGGCGGGAGGAGGACCCGCCCCGCTTCTTCGCCGACTCCATGCTCGGCGGCCTGGCGCGGTGGCTCCGGACCCTGGGCTACGACGCCGCCTGCGAGGGGGAGATCGCCGACGCGGAGCTGGTGCGGAGGGGCGCGGAGGAGCGGCGGCTGGTGCTCACGCGCGACCGCGGGCTGGCCGGGGCGTGGTGGAGCGAGGGGGTGCTCCTGGTGCGGAGCGAGGACCCGCTGGAGCAGCTCCGCGAGGTCGCCGCCGAGGCCGGGCTCGACGCGGACGCGCTCTTCACCCGCTGCACCCGCTGCAACCTCCCGCTGGCCGAGCCCTCCGCCGAGCAGGTGGCGGCACGCGTGCCGGAGGCGGTGCGCGCGGCGGGGGCGGAGCTCCGCGGGTGCGCGGGGTGCGGCCGGGTGTACTGGGAGGGCTCGCACACCGCGCGGATGCGGCGGATGGTGGGGCGGGCGCTGGGCGGCGGCTGAGCCGCGGCCTACGCCTCCCGCTCCCCTTCCGGCAGCGTCCACCCGTCCGGGGAGGGCGCGCCGTCCGGCCCCACGATCTGCACCTGGCGCCGCGGGTACACGGGGAGGATCCGCCCCTGGTGCTCCGGCCGGTTCAGCTCCTCCAGCACCCGCAGGCTCAGCTCGCTCTTCCAGCGCCGCTTCTCCCGCGCCCCCACCAGGTAGCGGATGGTAAGCACCGCGCTGGATTCCGCCATGGCCACGAACACCTGCGGCTCCTCGGGCACGTTCATCTCCAGGCGCGCGTCCTTGAGGATGCCGCGGTAGAGCTTGGCCGGCTCCCGCATCTGCTCGGCCACCGTCTCGTGCGCCACGCGGCGCAGCGTCTCCAGCGCGTAGCGCATCTCCGACTCGTTGGCGACCGCCACCTCCAGCTCGTCCCAGACGAAGGGGAAGTCGCGGGTGTAGTTGACCACCGTCCCGGTGAGCACCTCGTTGTTGGGAAAGGTGATCAGGCGACCCGTGGGCTGCTCCGCCCGGATGGTTCCCGGCGCCCGGTCGGCGCCGCCGTACTCCCACACGGTGGTGGTCAGCAGGTCGATCCGGTACACGTCGCCGAACACCTCGCCCACGGAGATGCGGTCGCCCACGCGGTAGTAGCCGCGGAACGAGTTGAGGAGCCAGCCGGTGAAGCTCTCGATGGGGGTCTGCAGCGCCCAGGAAAGGGCCAGGCCGATGAGCCCGAGCGACCCGAGCAGGGCGCGGAAGTCGCCCGCCAGCACGCTCAGGGCGATCCCCAGCGCCAGGAGCCAGATGGCGATGGCGGAGAGCGCCGTGAAGGCGTCCGCGCGCTCCCAGCGGCCCAGCGTGCGCCGCAGCAGAGGGCGGAGGACGCGCACCAGGAGCCAGGCCACCAGGAAGATCCCCAGCGCGATCCCCAGCTTGGGGAGCAGGGCGATTGCCGAGATCCACAGGTCGCGCAGCGTGCGGGTGGCCTCCCGCGTCCCCTCGCGGGAGAGCGAGTCGGCGCGGACCTCCGAGGTGTCCTCCGCGGGCCGCTGCAGCGAGTCGAGCGGGACCTGCTGGACGATGGCGACGGTGTCGGGGAGACCGGCGGTGCCTGCGGCGGTGTCCGCGGCGGGGGGCTGCTGGGCGGCGCCCGGGTCGTCCGGGGCGACGATGAGGAGGAGGAACCCCGTCATCGCCACCGCCAGCACGGAAGCCTTGCGGAAGGAGCGGAGCTGACCCCTCGCGCGGTCCGCCGCCGCGCCCGCGGTGCGCGTGCGGGAGCGGGCCCGCCCGGAGCGCCGCACCGCCCCCGAGC
>DASYWD010000535.1 GCA_035936415.1 Longimicrobiaceae bacterium | reverse complement strand
CGCCCCCCCCCCCCCGGGGACCGCCGGCGTCCACGTGGGGCCGCCGCTACCGGGTGCGGCGCGTCCGGGCGGGAGAGGCGGTCCGCCGCAGCGCATCCCGCCGCGCCGCCTCCAGTGCGTCCGCCGAGGGCACCGCCAGGTCGGGCTGGACGCCGACGCGCTCCCACTCCCGGCCGGTGCGCGGGTCCCACGTCCGCATGATGGAGACGGAGGCCGCGAGCCCCGCGCCGATGGGGAAGATGCCGTTGGGGCGTCCTGCCCCCGCCGTCTTCTCCCCCACGATCGTGGCGCGCCCCAGGTTCTGCAGGACGAAGGGCACGTCCTCCGCCGCGGAGGCGGACCCGCCATCCACCAGCACGTACAGCGGGACGTCGGTGCGGCGAGGTCCCGGCACCTGCGCCAGGGTGGTGCGGCGCACCGTGTCGCCCTGCACCGGATCGAACACGTTGAGCGCGTGGACGCCGGGGGCGACGAAGTGGCTGATCAGGAAGTTGGCCATGCGCCCGCTCCCGCCGGGGACGCCGCGCAGGTCCAGGATCATGGCCGCCGTGCCGTCCAGCTTCCGCAGGGCGTCGGCCATCGCGTCGAACGACTCCGTGACCATGCCGAGCTTGAGGTACCCGACGTTCCCCTCCAGCCGCTCCACCCGCTCGATCCCGTCCGGGCTCCCCCCGGACGCCGGGCGCGCCGGGCCGCTCCGCCCGCCCTGTCTGGCCGCACTCACGCCCAAGTGCTTGTCGCCGTTCACGGCGCGAAGGTCGGTGGTGAGCGCCGCGGCCAGCTCCTGCGGGGTGGCGAGCCGGTCGTAGGCGCCGGCTCGCGCCCGCTCCCGGAGCCGGGCCGTGATCATCCGCGCCGTGTCCGGGGTCACGTAGTAGCGCTCCACCACCGCGGCCAGGCTGTCGAGCACCTGGCGCCGCAGGTCGGCGCCGAGGGTGGCGGGCGGCGCGGGCTCCGGGCCGCGCTCCCCGCCGCCGGAGGCGCCGCCCACCTGGCGCAGGATCGCCGGGGCGAGCTCCGACGCGACCGGGGGATCGAGGTTGGCGAGCACCACGACCACTTGGCGGGTCTCGGGGTTCACCGTCCAGGAGGCGTTGATGCCGGGGGCGCCGCCCGCCAGCGCCAGCTCGCCCCGGGAGCGGGCGCCCGCGGCCTCAGGCCGGAAGCCGTTCAGGAACAGCCCGGTGTGGGCGCTGTCCAGGAGCTGCTCGCCGAGCAGCGCGCGCACGAACCGGCCCAGGTCCTCCGCGTTGGAGTACCCGCCGCCCGCCGGGGAGCCCCGGGGCGGGCGGGTGGCCTCGTTGGAAGCCAGGGAGTCGCCTCCGCTCCGCCGCGTGTACCCGATGGCGGTGTTCTCCTGCCCGGCCCTCCGCCCGTAGGAGTTGGTGGACGTCATCCCCGCGGGGGCGAACACCCGGTCCTTCACCACGTCGTGGTACGGGCGCCCGGTGACCGCCTCGATCACCCCTCCCAGCACCGCGTATCCCAGGTTGCTGTACCGGTTCCGCGTGCCGGGCTCGAACTCCAGCGGCACGGTGCGGGCGAGCGCCACGTACCCCGCGACCTCCTGGAAGCGCGAGCGGTCGGCCACGAAGGCCGGGTGGTTCAGGTAGTCGCCCATCCCGGAGCGGTGCTGGAGCAGCTGCCGCAGGGTGACCCGCTCGGCGATCTCCGCGGGGAAGCCCTCGAGGTGCTTGCCGAGGGGGTCGTCCAGCCCCAGGCGCCCCTCCTGGGCCAGCTGCAGGATGGCGACGGCGGTGAAGTTCTTGTCGAGCGAGCCGATGTTGAACCGTGTGTCCGGGCGGTTGGGGATGCCGGCGGCGCGATCCGCCATGCCGTACGCCTTGTGGAAGACCGGCCTGCCGGCCTGGTTCACCAGCACCACGCCGGAGAACCGGTCCTCCTCCGCTTGCCGGCGGAGCTGCCGGTCCAGGTCGTCCAGCGAGGAGAAGACGATCGCCGGGCGCTCCTCGTCCGGTCCGACCCGGAACCCCTCGATCCGGTGCGGCGGCTGGGGATTCACTTCCAGCGTCACCCGCAGCGGGTCCCCCGCGGCCGGCTTCAGGACCACCGCGATCTGCTCGGGGGAGCGCATGTCGATCCCCACCACCCGTGCGCCGGCCGCCGCTTCCCGGATCTGCCGGAACCGCTGCACGTGCGTTTCCACGGGGACGCGCTGGAGGGGGCTGCCCATCCGCTCCTGCAGGAAGGTGCGAATGCTCGCCTCGTCGGTCTCCTTGAGCATGGCGAGGAGCGCCTGCGCCTGCCTTCCGGCGGGGGTGTCGGGGATGTCCTGCGCGGGCGCCGGGGCGGGGTGCACCAGCAGGAGGAGGGCGGCGGCCAGTCCCGCGGCGAGGCGCCGGCGCCGGGCCCGGGATGGGGCCGGGTCGAGCGTGTTCATTGCAGCCTGGGGCTTGGGGTTCGAGCCGGCCCGCACGGAGGGCGCCGGCATGGCTCCAGGATAGCCGCCGCGGCGCGGGCGAAGGTTACGGGGGCGTCGCGATGTGTAAGGAGGGGCGTATGCGAGTTGTAAGGGAGGCGTGAGCTCCGCCCGTCACGGCTGCAGGCGGTAGCCCGCCTTCCACACGGTGAGGATGTGGCGGGGCTCGCCGGGGTCGTCCTCCAGCTTGCGGCGCAGCTCGGCCACGTGCATGTCCACCGTGCGCGTCATCACCGCGGCGCGGTGACCCCACACCTCCTGGAGCAGCTCCAGCCGCGACGCGACCGCGCCCTGGCGCCGGACCAGCGCCAGGAGGAGGTCGAACTCCTTGGGGGTGAGCGCGACCGGCTCTCCCCTGCGCCGCACGGACCGGGAGGCCGGGCTCACCTCCACCTCTCCGAAGCGCTCCACCTCCGGCGCGGGCGCACGGGTCTGCGCCGCGGTGCGCCCCGCGCGCCGCAGCAGGGCCTGCACCCGCGCGAGCAGCTCCAGCAGCCCGAACGGCTTGGTCACGTAGTCGTCGGCCCCCAGCCGGAAGCCGAGCACCTTGTCGGCCTCCTCGCCGCGCGCGGTGAGGATCAGGACGGGGACCTCGTCCCCCTCGTCCCGGAGCGTCTTGAGGACGCGGTAGCCGTCCATCCCGGGGAGCATCAGGTCCAGGACGAGCAGGTCCGGCCGGTGCTCGCGCGCGGCGCGCAGGCCCTCCGGGCCATCGGCCGCGACGACGACCTCGTGCCCCTCCAGCTCCAGGCTGGTGGAGAGCCCGAAGGCCAGGTTCTCGTTGTCCTCCACCACCAGGATCCGGGTCATGGTGCCGCCTCCTGTACGCGGCGGGGCGTGCCGGCCGCCGTGCCCGCGCCCGCTTCGGCCGCGTGCGGGAGCGACACCGCGAAGCGCGCGCCTCCCCCGGGCGCGTCCTCCACCGCCACGCTCCCGCCGTGCATCTCCACCAGCTCGCGCACCACCGCCAGCCCGATGCCGCTCCCGCCCGTGGCCGCCTCCACGTCGCGCTCCAGCCGGCGGTACGGCTCCCACACCCGCTCCCGGTGTCCGGGCGCGATCCCGGGGCCCTGGTCGTCCACCCGGAGCCGCACGACGCTCCCCTCGCGCTCCAGCCCCACCGTGATCCGTCCGCCGCGTGGGCCGTACTTGGCCGCGTTGTCCAGCAGGTTCAGCAGCACCTGCCGCAGGGCGTCCGGGTCCGCCGGGGCGCAGATCCCCTCCTGGAGCTCCGTCCGGAGCTCCACCTCCCGGGCGCGGGCGAGCGGGGCGAAGGAGTCCACGATCTCCCGCACCAGCGGGGCGAGCTCCACCGGCACGGGGGCGATCCGGTCCGCCCGGCGCTCCGACCGGGAGAAGCGCAGCACGTTCTCCACCAGGTACGTCAATCGCTGCGCCTCCTCGTTGATGATGCGGACCGACTTCCGCCGCTGGGCCTCTCCCAGCCGGTCGGAGTCGAGGAGGTCCGCGAAGAGGCGGATCTGCGCGAGCGGGGTGCGCAGCTCGTGCGACACGCCGGAGACGAACTCGCTCCGCAGCCGGACCAGCTCCTGCTGCCGGCGGAGCTGCACCAGCGCGACCGCCACGAGCCCCAGCGTCAGGGCGAACACCCCGAGCAGGAGGGGGAGCCGCGAGCGCGGCAGCCCGCCGATCACCAGCCGGCCCGCGACCTCCGGGCGCACCGCCACCCGGGTGACGATCTCCGAGAAGCCGTTCCCCAGCGTGTCCACCACCACGGGCGAGCCCCCGGCCCCTCCCGGGGTCCGGAACACGGTGTCCCCCGCGGCGGAGAGGGCAGCGACCGACAGCACGGCCGCGTTCGGCGCGTCGCCGGTGAGCGAAGGCGGGAGCAGCGGCATCCTCGCGACCACGCCGCGGAGCACGGGAGCGGCGAGCTTCGCCGGGTCGAAGGCGAAGCCGTACGCCCGCGCCGGGCGGCCGTCCTCGTGCTCCACCGCGTACGCCACCGAGACCCGACGCCCCTCCACCACCCCGGTGGCGATGGGCGGCACCTCCACGCGGACGACGGACCGGTTCGCCGCCGCGCCGCGGGTGAGGAGGATCTCCTGCTGGATCAGCGGCATCGGGCGTCCGGCGGGCGGGGGCAGCGCGGGGGCGGTCAGTGCGCGCGCGAGCCAGTCCCGGAACGCCGTGGAGGCGGGGCCGGAGAGGAGCTGCAGCTCGCCCCCGCGGAGGTCCATCCGGAAGAAGTGGTGGACGGCTTCCGGGCAGGCGCACCAGCCCAGCGACTCGCGCACGGCGGCGGGGTAGGATCGCAGGGCGCCCCCGGGACCGTCGGCCCGGCCCGGACCGCCGGAGACGCGGGGGCGGGGCAGGCGCGGCTCCATGGCGAAGGGCGACCCGGCCGAAACCGCCAGGGTGAGCCGCCGCGCCAGTGCGTCCTCGGTGCCCCGGACCAGCTCCCAGGTGGCGAAGGCGGCGTAGTCGCGGAGCGCCCGCTCCCGCGCGCGCTGGTGCGAGCGGGCCGTGTCCTGCACCTGGTACGCGAGCACCGTGGACAGGACCAGCAGGGTGAGCAGGATGGGGAGGATCAGCGATCCGGGGCCGCGGCGGAGCGTCCGCGGCGGCCGGGGCGGCTTGGGCATCTCGACCTTCGTCGTCCGGCGATGACGGGGCACCCCGGAGGCTGACCCGGGCGCGGGTCACGGCCCACGCGCTCCCCGAAAGCTACGCCGCCGGCGGGAGCGCGGGTATGCGCCCCGTAAGGAACTCGTAAAGGTTCTTTCAGAGCCGTTCCAGCTCGGTGCGCGTCCGCTCGTTGCGGAGGTTGCCGGTGTTGAGGGTGGACGCCGGCTCGAAGAGCAGGACGTGCGCCTCCTCCTCCGCCACGGGCTGGTGCTCCACGCCGGCCGGGACCACGAGGAGCTCGCCCTCGTCCAGCACCACCTCCCGGTCGCGCAGGCGGATCGTGAGCCGGCCCCTGACCACGAGGAACAGCTCGTCCTCGTGCTCGTGGTGGTGCCAGTCGAACTCGCCCAGGAGCTTTGCGAGCTTCACCTGCTGCCCGTTCAGCTCTGCGACCACCTTGGGGCTCCAGTGCTCCGAAAAGAGCGCGAGCTTCTCCGCCAGGTTCACCTTCTCCATCGGGCCCCTCCGTTTCGTGCGTACCCCCGCCGGGCCTTCCCCGGCTCCTTCCCGGCTGGAAGTCTCCGCGCCCGCCCGGCGAGGCGCAAGGTGTGCATCGCCGGCTGCTCGCGAGGGCGACAGGCCAGCACGAGGAGATCGGGCCACGACGGCCCGGGAGCGAGGGGGAGCATGGCGGCGAGCGAGGAGCGGCGGGGCGGGGGAGAGCGCCTCTTCCTGGCGGTGGACCTGCCGGAGGACGCCCGGCGCGCGCTGGAGGTGCACCTGCGCGAATCCCTGGCGGGGCGCCCGCTCCCCGGCCGCGCCGTGGCCCCGCGGAGCTGGCACCTCACGCTCCGCTTCCTGGGCGACACCGCCCCGGAGCGCCGCGTCGGCGTGGTCCGCGCCCTGCGGGAGGCCGACCCCGGCCCGGCGTTCACGCTGGGCTTCGGGGGGCTGGGCGCCTTTCCGCGCCCGGCGCGCGCCTCGGTGCTGTGGCTGGGGGTGGAAGAGGGGGCGGCGCCGCTCCGCGCGCTCGCCGCGACCGCGGAAGAAGCGGCGCGGCAGGCCGGCTTTCCCGCCGAGGCGCGCCCCTTCTCGCCGCACCTGACCCTGAGCCGCATCCGCCCCCCGCAGGACGTGCGCGGCGTGGTGGAGCGCGTCCCCGCCTTCCGGGAGCGGATCCCGGTGGAGGAAGTGGTCCTCTTCCGCAGCCACCTGGGCCCGGGAGGGGCGCGCTACGAGGCCGTCGAGCACTTCCCCCTGCGCGCCCCCTGACCCGCGCGAGACCGCCACCCGAACCCGCGAGACACGCCATGTCCGCACCGCACGACGAGCACGACGTTCGCGAGCGCCTGGCCGCGCAGCTTCCCAGCTGGCGCTACGAGGACGGGCACCTGGTCCGCGTCTTCGAGACCGGCGCGTGGCACCGCACCCTGCTCCTCGCCAACGCCGTCGGCTACCTGGGCGAGGCCGCCTGGCACCACCCGGACCTCCTCCTCAGCTACCCGCGCCTGACGGTGAAGCTCACCACGCACGACGCGGGGGGGATCACGGAAAAGGACTTCGAGCTGGCGCTGCGCATCGAGGAGGTCGCCACCTGGCAGCCGCCCGAGGGCTCGGCCCTGACGGGTCCGGAGCGTGGCTGGTTCACCTGAATCCGGGCAGGCCTCCGAGGGCCCCCACCCGGCTCGCTTAGGCTCGCCACCCTCCCCCAATTCAGCTACGCATTACCCACATCTCGGAGGGTCTGGAAAGCGAGAGTGAAGTCGAAGAGTCTGCGCAGCCCGATCCAGAGGCTTTTGACCCCCGGCTCACCATCGCCCTTGCGTCCCAGGAAGCCGCCGAAGGAGGCGATCTCCC
>DASYWD010000534.1 GCA_035936415.1 Longimicrobiaceae bacterium | reverse complement strand
CCCCCCCCCCCCCCCCCCCCCCCGCCGCTGGTCAGCGCGAATTGCGTCGCCCGCGGAGCGCCAGCGCCATCAGCGTCCCGGCGACGACCCCCGCGCCGATGGCCGCGGGGTTGGCGATGCGGCGCAGCGGCGACTCCCGGGCGATGCTCCCGGCGATGAAGAGCAGGTTCGCCGGGCGCTCCGCCAGGCGGCGCATCAGGTAGGGATACCAGGAGCTGCCGAAGGGGACGTACACGCGGACGTTGTAGCCCTCCTCGCGGAGCCGGGTCTGCAGGTCGCGGCGGATCCCGTAGAGCATCTGGAACTCGAAGGCGTCCGTGGAGACCCCGTGCTCCCAGGCGAAGCGCCGCGTGGCGTCGATCATCGACTCGTCGTGCGTCGCGATGGCCGGGTAGTACCCGCGCGCGAGGAGCGTCTTCATCTCCTCGACGAACATGCGGTCCACGTCGGGCTTGTCCGGGTACGCCACCGTCTCCGGCTCCTTGTAGGCCCCCTTCACGAGGCGGACCCGCGACCCGAGCGCCACCAGCCGCTCCACGTCGTCCGGGGTGCGGCGCAGGTACGACTGCAGCACCGTCCCCACGTTGCGGAAGCCGTCGGCCCAGAGCGCCTCCACGAGCGCCATCGTCCGCTCCGTGTACTCGGACGATTCCATGTCCAGCCGCACGAAGATCTCGCCCTCGCCGTCGCCCAGCTCCCGCGCGCGCCGCAGCACCCGCTCCACGTTGGTGCGGCAGAACTCCTCGTCCACGTCCAGCCCGAGCTGCGTGGGCTTCAGGGAGATGTTGGCCTCCAGCCCCTCGGCGGCGATGCGCTCCAGGATCCGGATCGCCATGTCGGCCGCTTCTTCCGCCTCCTCGCGCGTGGCCACCGACTCGCCCAGGTAGTCCAGCGACACGGAGAGCCCCGCGCGGTTCAGCTCGCGGGCGGCCTCGATGGCCTTGTCCACCGTGTCCCCGGCGACGAAGCGCTCCGCCATGCGGCGGGAGACCGGAGTGCCGGTGACGACGCGCTGGGCGGTCTGGCTTCCGCTGAGGTAGAGCAGGCTCTGTCTGAGCATCCGGGTGGTTCCGCTTTCTCGCGGTGGATCGCTGGGTGGTGTGGGATCGGGGCGGGCGCGGGGGTCAGCCCGGCTCCCGGGGCGCGGCGTTGGCCCGGATCGTCTCGTCGAGCACCTGCTTCACGCGGGCGAGCGGCCAGGCCTCCAGCGCCTCGCGGGCCCCGGCCTCCGTGCTCCCCTCGGTCAGGTCGCCCGTCTCCAGGTGCCCCATGACCGCCGTGCCGTTGCGCGACCAGCGGACGAACACCAGGTAGGCCGCCCAGGGCCGCTCCGGGTCGTCGGACGCATCGGTCTCCACGGCGGCGGTGTAGGGCTCGCCGTCCGCCCCCTCGAAGGCCGGCGCGCGTCCGTGCACGGCCGGGTACCCCCCGAGCGTGGTGTCGTCCACCCCCTCCGGGGTGGCGGGGTTGAGCCGGTCCTCCGATCCCCTGAAGAACATGGGCGCCAAGGTAACGAACCCGCGTCGCTCCCCACAAGGCCGATCCGGGCGGCGATCGCCGGCCCGCCTGCGCCCGGGTCACCTCGCTCCGGCGCTGCCGGAAGCGGCGTCGGCCGTCCCCGGCGCGGCGCCGTCGTCGAGGGTCCGCGCGCGGCGGGCCTCGAGGGGGGCGAGCGTGCGCTGGCCGTACGCCACGAGGGCGAACGCCGAGGCGTACATGAGCAGCCCGTAGACCGCCGAGGGCACGGCCATCGTGTCCGAGCCGATCACGGTGATGGCCACCAGCATCCCGATGGTGGAGTTCTTCACCCCCAGCTCGATCCCGGCGGTCAGCCGGTCCGCGGCCGACAGGCCCGCCGCGGCGGCGGCCAGCCAGCCCGCGGCGATGCCGCCCAGGTTGAGCAGGATCGCCGCCGGACCCGCCGTGGCGATCAGCTCCCAGAACCGGTCGCGCACCGAATGGACGATGGCGGCGATCAGCAGCACCAGGACCACGCCGCCGAAGAGCGACACCGCCTTCTCCAGCGACGCGGCCCGCTCAGGCGCGCGGCGCCGGACCATCATCCCGATGCCGACGGGGACCAGGATGATCCCGACCAGCAGCGCGACCGTCTGCCCGACCGGCATCCGCACGGCCACCTCCGCGCCGGCCGGCTGCCAGGCGAGGGCGAGGTTGACGTAGAGGGGCAGGGTGGCGATGGCGGCGACGCTCGCCAGCACCGTCAGCACGATGGACAGGGCGACGTTGGCGCGCGCCAGGTAGGCGACCAGGTTCGACGTGCTCCCGCCCGGGCAGGCCGCCACGATGACGAGCCCCACCGCGATTGCCGGCGGCAGGCGGAGCAGCGCCGCGATCGCGAAGCCGAGCGCCGGCATCATCAGCAGCTGCGCCAGGGTCCCGACGATCACCCCCCTGGGCTGCCGCGCCTCGCGGTGGAAGTCCCCGGCGGTGAGCGTCAGGCCGATCCCCATCATGATGACGAACAGCGCGACCGGCAGGCCGATCGAGATCAGCGGACTCTGTTCCATGGCGACCCTGGGGTTCGGGGGCTCGCGGGGCAGCCGCGGGCGGCGGGGGAGATCCCAAGATGCCGTTGCAGCCGGCCGCATCACAAGGCTCTCGATCGCCCGTCTCGACCTTGCGACGCGGCCGCCGGAAGGCCACCTTCGGGGTGCCGCAGCCGGCCGTCCCTGTCCCCCGCAACCCGCCCCGCCGTTTCCATGCGCGCAGCCATCTTCCACGAGAACGGCGGCCCCGAGGTGGTCCGCATCGAGGACGTCCCCGAGCCGCGGCCCGGCCCCGGCGAGGTGCTGGTGCGCGTGCGCGCCGCCGCACTCAACCACCTGGACCTGTGGGTGCGGCGGGGGCTTCCCATCGAGACCACCATGCCCCACGTGGGCGGCTCCGACGTGGCGGGGACCGTGGAGGAGCTGGGCGACGGTGCGGCCGGCGTGCAGGTGGGGGAGCGCGTGGTGGTGAACCCCTCGCTCTCCTGCGGGCGCTGCGAGTGGTGCGTGGCGGGGGAGGTGTCGCTCTGCCCCGAGTACCGCATCCTGGGCGAGCACACCAACGGCGGCTTTACCGAGCGGGTCGCCGTCCCCGCGGCCAACGTGTACCGCATCCCGGACGCGATGTCTTTCGAGGCCGCCGCGGCGCTCCCCATCTCGTACATGACCGCGTGGCGGGCGGTGGTCGGGCGCGCCCGCGTCCGCCCGGGGGAGGACGTCCTGGTGCTCGGCGCCTCGGGCGGGACCGCCGCCGCGGCGGTGCAGATCGCGAAGCTGGCGGGGGCGCGGGTCTTCGCCGTGACCAGCGGCGCCGCCAACGTCGCGCGGGTGCGTGAGCTGGGTGCCGACGTGGTCTACGACCGCGAGGAGGTCGACTTCAGCAGGCAGGTGTTCCAGGACACCGGCCGGCGGGGCGTGGACGTGGTGGTGGAGAACGTGGGCGAGGCCACCTGGAAGGGGAGCGTCCGCGCCCTGGCGAAGGGCGGACGGCTGGTCTGCTACGGCGCGACCACGGGGCCGCGCGGCGACATCGACCTGCGCGTCCTCTTCTGGAAGCAGGTGGAGATCATCGGCACCACCATGGCCTCCCGCCCGGAGTTCGAGGCCATGCTGCGCGCGGCCTTCCGCGGCGACCTGGTCCCCGTGATCGACAGCGTGATGCCGCTCGACCGGGCCCGCGAAGCCCACGAGCGCCTGGAAGCCGGCGGCCAGTTCGGCAAGATCGTCCTCGTCCCGTAGCCCGACTCCCGCACTCCCGCACTCCCGCACTCCCGCACTCTTCCCCGAACGAGCAGCGGCGCCGACCTGGCGAGGCCGGCGCCGCTATCCGTCTCCGCCCGGTCCGTTCAACCCTCGTCTTCGAGGCGCTTGACGGTGGCCGCGCGGGGGCCCTTGGGGTCGTCCACGATCTCGAACTCCACCCGGTCTCCGCGCTTCAGCGACTTGAACCCTTCCATCTCGATGGAGGAGTGATGCACGAATACATCCTTTCCCCCGTCGTCCGGACGAATGAAGCCGAAGCCCTTGTCGTCCTTGAAGAACTCCACGATGCCAGTCTGTCGAGCCATGGTGCCTCCGCTGTGACGGAACCGGACGGATGCCGCGGCGTCGCCCCGTCCAACGGCGCCCCGGTCTGCTTCCGTGCGGGATCATAGCAAAGACCGTTCCGCACCTCCCACCCCCTCCCGGGGACCGGCGAATTCACCTGTTTACGGCAGGCCTGGCAGCGCCTGTCAGTTCCAGCACGGCCACTTCCGGCCGGCAGAGGAACCGCACCGGCAGGTGCACGGTGCCCACCCCGCGCGAGGTGTACACCTGGGTCCAGGGGCGCCGCCGCAGCCCTTCTTCGTAGAGGTCCTCGCGCTCCGCGGGGTTCTTCAGCGCGCCGACCCAGGGGAGCCGCACCTGGCCTCCGTGGGTGTGGCCGCTGAGCACCAGGTCCACCTGGTCGCAGACGCGGCGCGCCCGCTCCGCCTGGTCCGGGTCGTGGGCCAGGAGCAGGGTGAAGTCGCGCTCCTCCGGCGGTGGGAGCACGTCCATCCGGGGCGAGCCCAGGGAGTAGTCGTCCACCCCCGCCACGCAGAAGCGCGCCCCGCCCACCTCGCGCACCATCGCCCGGTTGGTGAGGTCCACGATGCGCGGGTGCGCCCGCACCTGCCGGTGCCACACGTCGATCCCCACGACGTGGTCATGGTTCCCGGGGACGGCGTACACCCCCAGCGGCGCGTCCAGGCACGCCATGGCCTCCAGCACCGCCCCGAAGTCCCCGGAGCGGTCCGCCGCGAAGTCGCCGGTGAGCGCCACCAGGTCCGGCCGCTCCGCCATGGCCGCCCGGCACGCCCGCCGGATCAGCGAGAGCGGCGTCCCCTCCCCCGCGTGCATGTCCGTTAGCAGCGCGATCCGCAGCCCCTCCAGCGCGGGGTGCAGCCCCCGCACGTGGATCCGCGGCCGCGTCACCTCCAGCCAGCGCGGCTCCACGAGAAAGGCGTACGCCCCCAGCGCCCCGGCCCCGAGCGCCGCCGCGGAAAGGATCTTGCGAGCGGAAGAATTCGTCTGCATCCCGCGGCCGAGTGCAAACGCCAGACCATGGCCCGCGCTTGCCAGCCCCCCGAGCCCGCTCCATCTTGACGCGCGCGAAAGCCGCGTGAGGGATGCGAGCCCGAAGGGGCGAGACCCCGCGGCTGTTTGCGGGGGCTCGCCGCCGTTGAGCACGGTCGTATCGTGCTCTACGGCGCCGCAGCCCGACCCCCGCCCCGCGGGGGGCACGCCCAGATCCCGATCTTCTTCAAAGCGCCCTGACAACCAGGAACCAGAGGCAACCAAAATGGCTGAAACACTCACCGCGCCCGGCGACGACCGCGCGCTGCTCGACCAGTCCTCCGCCCGCGCCCTGCTGGACGAGGTGCGCGACGCCGTCCGCGTCTCCGGCGGCGGGGTCGAGGTGGTGAGCGAGGAGGCGCTGCGGGGCGCCGGGATCGAGCGCCTGGCGCACGCCGCCGTCTTCGGCGACGACGCCGACGTGCGCGACGCCGCCCGCTGGATCATCGGCGAGGCCGGCGACCGGGTGGGGATCCGCCCCGCCTCCATCCACGAGCTGTACCTGGCCCGCGGCCGGGGCGAGGTGTCCGGCTTCACCGTCCCCGCCATCAACGTCCGCGCCGCCACGTTCGACACCGGGCGCGCCCTGTTCGCCGCCGCGCGCGAGCTGCAGGTGGGCGCGCTCATCTGCGAGATCGCCCGCTCCGAGATCGGCTACACCGACCAGCGCCCCACCGAGTACGTGGCGGTGCTCACCGCCGCGGCCATCCGCGAGGGGTGGAGCGGCCCCCTGTTCGTGCAGGGCGACCACTTCCAGCTCAACGCCAAGAAGTTCCGCGCCGACGCCGAAGCGGAGACCCGCGCCGTCAAGGACCTGATCCGCGAGGCGCTGCACGCCGGCTTCTACAACATCGACATCGACACCTCCACCCTAGTGGAGCTGGAGAAGGCCACGCTGGAGGAGCAGCAGGCGCTGAACTCCCGCCTCTCCGCCGAGCTGACGGCGTACGTCCGGCACTACGAGCCGGAGGGGGTCACCGTCTCCATCGGCGGCGAGATCGGCGAGGTGGGCACCGAGAACTCCACCCCCGAGGAGCTGCGCGCCTACATGGACGGCTACGGGCGCGAGCTGGAGCGCCTGGCCGCGAAGGAGGGCGTGGAGCTGGCCGGGCTCTCCAAGATCTCCGTGCAGTCGGGGACGAGCCACGGCGGCACCGTGCTCCCCGACGGCTCCATCGCCGACGTCGCCATCGACTTCGAGACGCTGCGCACCCTGTCGGTCATCGCGCGCGAGGAGTACGGGCTCTCCGGGGCGGTGCAGCACGGCGCCTCCACGCTCCCGGACGAGGCGTTCGGCAGGTTTCCGGAGGTGGAGACGGCCGAGATCCACCTGGCCACCGGCTTCCAGAACACGCTCTACGAGCACCCGGCGCTCCCCTCCGGGCTGCGCGAGCGGATGTACGAGCACTGCCGCGTCAGCTTCCCCGACGAGCGGAAGCCGGGCGACACCGAGGAGCAGTTCATCTACAAGGCGCGCAAGAAGGCCCTGGGCGCCTTCAAGCGCGACCTGTGGGAGCTCCCCGAAGAGAACCGGGCCGAGATCCGCGGCGCGCTCCGCGAGCAGTTCGCCTTCCTCTTCCGGCAGCTCCGCGTGGACGGGACCATGGAGATGGTCCGCAAGCACGTGACCGCTCCGCCGCTCCGCCGCAGCGGCCCGAGCGCCCTGCGCATGAAGGCCGCCGCGGACGACTGGGACCTTTCCGACTGAGCCCGGCGGGCGCGCACGCGCCCGCCGCGGGGAGTCTTCCGGCCCGGGGGCCCCCCCGC
>DASYWD010000533.1 GCA_035936415.1 Longimicrobiaceae bacterium | reverse complement strand
GGGCCGCGGCGTTGCGCGCGCACCTCCGCGCCTCGCTCCCCGAGTACATGGTGCCGTCCGCCATCGTGGTGCTCGACGCGCTCCCCCGCACCCGGCACGGCAAGGTCGACCGCCCTGCGCTCCCGGCGCCGGAGCGCCGCTCCGAGGCGGGCTACGTGCCCCCGCGCACCCCTGTGGAGGCGGCGCTCGCCGCGATCTGGGGGGAGGTGCTGAGCGCGGGCCCGGTCGGCGCGCGGGACGACTTCTTCGTCCTGGGGGGCCACTCCCTGCACGCGGCCCGGGTGACTTCGCGGATCCGGGAGGCGTTCGGGGTGGAGGTGCCCCTGCGGGCGTGCTTCGAGGCCCGCACCCTGGCGGAGCTGGCCAGCGTGGTGGAGGCGGCTGCCCGGGGCGGGGCCGGCGAGCCGCCGCCGCCCCTGGTGCCGGTGCCCCGTGACGGCACGGAGCGGCTCCCGCTCTCCTTCGCGCAGCAGCGCCTCTGGTACCTGGACCAGCTGGAGCCCGGGAGCAGCGCCTACAACATGGCGACCGCCCTGCGGGTGCGGGGGGAGCTGAGCCCCGCCGCGCTGCGCCGGAGCCTGGACGACCTGGCCGCGCGCCACGAGGTCCTGCGCACGACGTTCCCGGCACCGGGCGGGAAGCCGATGCAGCGGATTGCGGCGCCGGGCCCGGTCCCCCTGCCGGCAGTCGACCTGTGCGCCCTCGAGCCGGCCGCGCGGGAGGCGGAGCTGCTGCGGCTCGCCCGCGGCGAGGCGGCGCGCCCCTTCGACCTGGCCCGCGGACCCCTCCTGCGGGCTGTGCTGGTGCGGCTGGACGGGACGGACGCGGCGATCCTGTTCACGCTTCACCACATCGTCAGCGACGGCTGGTCCACCGGGATCCTGGTGGACGAAGTCGCGCGGCTGTACGCCGCCCGCCGGGACGGGCGGGAGCCCGGCCTCACCGGGCTGCCCGTCCAGTACGCCGACTTCGCCGGGTGGCAGCGGGACTCGCTGCAGGGTGGGGCCCTGGAACGGCAGCTCGCCTTCTGGCGCGAACAGCTGCGCGGCGCCTCCCCGCTCCTGGAGCTTCCCACCGACCGTCCCCGTCCCCCGGTGCAGGGCTCGCGGGGGGCGAGCGTCCCCTTCGCGCTCGCCCCGGACGCGGTCCGCGGCCTCCGCGAGCTGGCCAGGCGCGAGGGCGCGACGCCCTTCATGTTGCTTCTTGCCGGCTGGCAGGCGCTCCTCGCCCGCTACGCGGGCGAGGAGGACGTCCTCGTCGGCGTCCCGGTGGCCGGGCGCACCCGGATCGAGCTGGAGCGGCTGATCGGGCTCTTCGTGAACACGCTGGTGATCCGCGCCGACCTGTCGGGCGAGCCCGGCCCCCGCGAGCTGCTGGCCCGGGTGCGGGCGCGGGTGCTGGAGGCGCACGCCCACCAGGACCTCCCCTTCGAGCGGCTGGTGGACGAGCTGCGGCCCGAGCGCTGCCAGGCGCACGCCCCGCTGGTCCAGGTGATGTTCACCCTGCGGGACGCCCCCGCCGGCGGGGAGGTGCTGGAGCTGGGCGGCGCGCGCCTGGAGCCCATGCCGGCGGCGGGCGCCGCCGCCAAGTTCGACCTCGCCCTCTCGGTCATCGACTCTGGCGGGCGTCTGCACGGGGAGCTCACCTACCGGACGGAGCTGTGGGACGGCGCCGGCATCGAACGGATGCTGGGGCACCTGGCCACCCTGCTGGAGGGGATGGCCGCGGACCCGGAGGGCGCGGTGGCCGCCATCCCGCTGCTGAACCCGGCCGAGCGGGCCCGTGTGCTGGTGGAATGGAACGCCACGGAGCGTCCCCACCCGTCCCGGTGGTGCGTCCACGAGCGGTTCGCGGAGCAGGCGCGGCGCACGCCCGGGGCCGTCGCCGTCGCCGACCGCGACCGCTCGCTGACCTACGCGGAGCTGGACCGGCGCGCGAACCGACTCGCCCGCCACCTGCACGGGTGCGGGGTCGGTCCCGAGGCGCGCGTGGCCGTGTGCGTGGAGGGCTCCCTGGAGAGGGTGGTGGCCGTCGTGGGCACGCTCAAGGCGGGGGGCGCCTACCTCCCGCTCGACCCGCAGTACCCGGTGGAGCGCCTGGCCTTTCTCCTGGAGGACGCTTCCGTCACGGCACTGGTCGCGGAGGAGGCCACCCTGGCCCGCCTCCCGGCGCACGCGGGGGCGACGGTCGTCCTGGACCGCGGCGCGGAGCGCCCGGAGGGGGAGGAGGAGGACGCCCCGGAGGTGGCGGTCGAGCCGGAGAACCCGGCGTACGTGATCTACACCTCCGGGTCCACGGGGCGGCCCAAGGGGGTGGTGGTGACGCACGCGGCCCTGCTGAACCTTGCCGGCTGGCACGCGCGCGCCTTCGGCGTGAGCGCCGCGGACCGCGCGACGCAACTCGCCTCGTTCAGCTTCGACGCGGCGGCGTGGGAGACCTGGCCGTACCTGCTGGCCGGGGCGAGCCTGTACCTGGTGGACGCCGGGACGCGGGCGTCGCCGGAGGCGCTGCAGGCGCTGCTCCTGGAGCGGGGGATCACGCTGGCCTTCGTCCCGACGCCGCTGGCGGAGGGGGTGCTGGCGCTGGAGTGGCCGGCGGAGACGGCGCTGCGCGCGCTGCTCACGGGGGGCGACGCGCTGCGCGTGCGCCCGCGCGCGGGGCTGCCCTTCGCGCTGGTGAACGCCTACGGGCCGACGGAGGCCACGGTGGTCGCAACCTGGGGGGAGGTCGCACCCGGGCCGCGGGAGGGCGGGCTGCCGTCGATCGGCCGGCCGGTCGACAACGCGCGGGCATACGTGCTGGACGCGCGGGGCGAGCCGGTGCCGCAGGGGGTGGTGGGGGAGCTCCACGTGGGGGGCGCCGGGGTGGCGCGAGGGTACCTGGGCAGGCCGGGGCCGACGGCGGAGAAGTTCGTCCCCGACCCGTTCTCGGCGGAGCCGGGCGCGCGGCTGTACCGGACGGGGGACCGGGTGCGCTGGCGCGCGGACGGCGAGCTGGAGTTCATCGGGCGCACGGACGCGCAGGTCAAGGTGCGCGGCTTCCGCATCGAGCCGGGGGAGGTCGAGGCGGTGCTCCTGGCCCACCCCGGCGTGCGCGAGGCGGTGGCGATGGTGCGCCGGGACGCGGCGGGCGACGCGCGCCTGGTCGCCTACGTCGTTCCCGCCGCGGGGGTCGCGGCTGATCCCCCCGAACTGCGCGCGCACGCGGCGAGGCACCTCCCGGAGCACATGCTGCCCGCGGCGGTGGTGGTGCTCGACCGCCTCCCCCTGACGCCCAACGGCAAGACCGACCGGAGCGCGCTCCCGGAGCCGGACCCGGGGAGCGGCGCCGGGAGCTACGAGGCCCCCGGCACCCCCGTGGAGCGGACCCTCGCCCGGATCTGGTCGGAGGTGCTCCGGGTCCCGCGCGTGGGTGTGCACGACCGCTTCTTCGACCTGGGTGGCGACTCCATCCTCAGCATCCAGGTGGTGGCGCGGGCTCGGCAGGAGGGGGTGCACCTCACCCCTCGCCAGATGGTGGAGCACCCCACCATCGCCCGGCTCGCGGGGGTGGCGGGGAGCGCCTCCGGGACACCGGAGGAGCAGGGGGCGCTCGCCGGAGAGGTTCCGCTCACCCCCATCCAGCACTGGTTTTTCGAGCAGGAGATCGGCGATCGCAACCACTGGAACCAGGCCTTTCTCTTCGCTCCGCGCCGTCACCTGGACCACCGGGCGCTCGCGCGCGCGGTCGGATTGCTGATGGCCCACCACGACGCCCTGCGGTTGCGGTTCCACCGCGGCGGCGGGGGGTGGACGCAGCGGTACGCCGACCCGGGAGGCCCCGCGCCGGTGCTCGCGCTGGACCTGTCCCGCCTCCCGGCGGGGGAGCGGGAGCGCCGCCTGGAGGCGGTCTCGGGGCAGGTGCAGGCCAGCCTCGACCTGGAGCGGGGGCCGCTGCTGCGGGTGGTCCGCTTCGACCTGGGTGCGCGGGGGGAGCGGCTCCTGCTCGTCGTCCACCACCTCGCCGTCGACGGGGTGTCGTGGCGCGTGCTCCTGGAGGACTTGCAGCGGCTCCTGGAGGGAGGCGGGGAAGCGGGCGATCTCCCCCCGAAGACCTCCTCCTTCGCGCGCTGGGCGCAGCGGCTGGCGGAGCACGCCGCGTCCGACGAGCTGCGGCGCGAGGCGGATCTCTGGACCGGACTCCACCACGACGACCCGCCGCGCCTTCCCGTAGATCATCCCGGAGCGGAGAACCGCCCCGCGCGGGCGGGCTACGTGACGGCGGGCTTCGACGCGGACGAGACGCGCGCGCTGCTGCACGAGGTGCCCGCCGCCTACCGCACGCGGATCAACGACGTGCTCCTCGCCGCGCTGGCCCGCTGCCTGGCGGGGTGGAGCGGGGAGCGGCGCGTCCTGCTGCACCTGGAAGGACACGGGCGGGAGGACCTGTTCCCGGACGTGGACCTGTCCCGCACGGTCGGGTGGTTCACCTCGCTCTTCCCGGTGCTCCTGGACCTCCGGCGCGCCTGGGGGGAGGCGGAGGAGCTGAAGGCGGTCAAGGAGCAGCTCCGGGGCGTCCCCGCCGGCGGGATCGGGTACGGGCTCCTCCGCTACCTCACCCCCGACCCCGACGTCCGGAGCGAGCTCCGCGCCCTCCCCGTCCCCGAGATCAGCTTCAACTACCTGGGCCAGTTCGACCAGACGGTATCCGGGTCCGGCCTGTTCGCCGTGGCGGACGAGCCCATCGGCCCCTCCCATGGGCCGGGCGGCCGGCGCGCGCACCTGCTGGACGTCGTCGCGGCGGTGGAGGACGGGGTCCTCCGGGTCCGCTGGACGTACGGCCGGGACGTCCACCGGCCGGAGACGGTGGAGGCGCTCGCCGCGCGGTACCTGGCCGAGCTGCGCGCGCTCGTCGCGCACTGCCGCTCTGCCGACGCCGGAGGGTTCACCCCCTCCGACTTCCCCCTGGCGCAGCTCGACGAGGCGACGCTGGCCATGCTGGAGGCGGACCTCCACCCATGAGGGCCGCTCTCCCCGTCCGCCGGAGCACCCGTACCCGAACCGGAGCCGCCCCCATGCCAAAGCCGGGAGTCCCCGCCGTCCTGTTCCTCGCGCTGCTCGCCGGCGCGTGCGCCGGCTCCGGCGGCCCCGCGGCGGGTCCCACGCCCTCCGACACGGCGACGCGGCACCTGCTGCGCCCCGTCCCCGTCCCCGCCGCGTTCCGCGCCGCGATAGAGCGGGGGACGCGGACCACGACGGGCGCGCCGGGGCCCCGCTACTGGCAGCAGGAGGTCAGCTACCGGATCGAGGCTGAGCTGGACCCCGCGACCGCCCTTCTCCGCGGACGGGAGTGGATCGTGTACCGAAACCGCTCCCCGCACCCGATCCGCTCGGTGGTGCTCAACCTGTACCAGAACATCTACTCCGAGGGCGTGCCGCGGAACCGGTTCGCGCCGGTCACCGGGGGAGTGCAGCTGGAGCGCGTCGCCGCACAGGGGGAGGCGCTCCGTCTCCTGGGCGCCGCCGAGCTGCAGGAGGTGCGGGACGAGCCCCCGGCGGGCGCACCCGCCGGCTACGCCGTCCGGGGCACCCTCGCCCGGATCGTCCTTCCCCGGCCGATCGCTCCCGGTGACAGCGCCGTGCTGGAGGCGGACTGGCGGCACACCGTCCCCCCCGCGCCAAGCTTCCGCACCGCGTACGCGGAGGGGCGCCGGGGGAGGGGGTTCCTGGTGGCGCAGTGGTACCCGCAGGTGGCCGTCTTCGACGACGTGGCGGGGTGGGACGCCACCCCGTACCTGGGAGACGGGGAGTTCTACCTGGAGTACGGCGACTTCGACGTTGCGCTCACCCTGCCGGCCGGGTGGGTGGCGGGGGCGACGGGCGTGCTCCTGAACCCGGGCGAGGTGCTCGCCCCCGGGGCGCGCCGCCGCCTGGACGCGGCCGCCCGCTCCGACACGGTGGTACGGGTGATCACCGAGGCCGACTTGGACGCCGGCCGCGCCACCCTCTCGCCCCCGGGCGGCAAGCTGACCTGGCGATTCCGGGGCGAAGACGTCCGCGACTTCGCCTTCGCCGCCTCCAACCGCTACCGGTGGGACGTGCTCCCCGCGCCCGTGGCGGGGGGCGGGGGGGAGGCGGGGAGCGTCCTCGTCCACGCGCTCTACCGCGCCGGCACGCCCGCGTGGGACGAGGGCGCCCGCTTCGGCAGGCACGCCGTCGAGTTCTTCAGCAGGACGCTGGCTCCCTATCCCTACCCGCAGGTCACCGTGGCCGAGGGGCCCATGGCCGGCGGGATGGAGTATCCGCAGATCGTCTTCATCGGCGGGTACTCTGACCCCAAGGACCTGCACTCCGGGATCGTGCACGAGGTGGGGCACCAGTGGTTCCCCATGCTGGTGGGGAGCGACGAGGCCGCGAACGCCTGGATGGACGAGGGCGTGGTCACCTACTACGAGATGCTGGGCCGGAACGACCTCTTCCCCGAGGACGACCTCCTCGCCCCCGATCGCGCCGGCTACCTGTCGGTGGCCGGGGGACCGTCCGAAGTCCCCCTGATGCGGCACACCGACCTGGTGAGCCCCTACGGGGCCCGCTACATCGCGGCCTACTCCAAGCCGGCGCTCCTCCTCCGTTCCCTCCGCGCCGTGGTGGGGGAGGAGCCCTTCCGCCGGGCGATGGACGCCTACCTGGCGGAGTGGCGGTTCCGGCACCCCACGCCCTGGGACTTCTTCAACACCTTCGAGCGGGTCTCCGGGCGAGACCTCGGCTGGTTCTTCTACCCGTGGTGGTGGGAGACCGGCACGTCCGATCTGGCGGTCGAGAGGGTGGAGGTGGCGAGGCCCGGGACCGTGAGGGTGACCGTGCGCGACGTGGGCGAGGTCCCGGTCCCCGCCGTGGTCGTGGTGACGACGGCGTCCGGGGCCACCGCGCGGGCGGAGATCCCGGTGGCCGCGTGGCTGGCGGCGGGGAGCCGGACGGCGACGGTGGACGTCGCCGTGAGCGGCGCTCCGGTCCGGGTGGAGGTCGATCCCGAGAAGCTCTTTCCGGACGTCAGCCGAGGGAACAACACGTGGTCCCGCGCGCAGGGCGGCGTGCCCACACCGTAGTTCCTTCCGTGCGCGGCAGCGCTCCCTGGTCGTAGTGCGGATATTTGCGGTATAGTTGCGATCACAATGCGACTATGTTAACATGTACCGGGGGTTGAAGGGAGCGGCCGGCCTTCTTCCACGCGGTTTCGCCCCGGCTGCCGACGGAGAAACGGGCTGCGGCAGCCCACGCACGTCATGCCCATAGGTAAGGACATCTAATCTCAGTTCGGCCGTCTGTACGCTTCGCTCCTCCTCCCGAGCTCGGCCGGGGCCCCGGAGGCAGGTCGGGAAACGGCTTCTGCCCGGACGAAGGGACGACATGAGCAAGCGCACGATTATGGAGGACGTGTACCCCCTGTCTCCTGCACAGGAAGGGATGCTCTTCCATGCCATCTCCGACCAGGGCTCCGGCGTGTACGTCGGGCAGTTCGGGGCGAGGCTCGCGACCGGCCTGGACGTGGATGTGTTCGAGCGGGCGTGGCGTGGGGTGGTGGAGCGGCACCCGGTGCTGCGGACCGGGTTCGTGTGGGAGAAGGTGGACGCGCCGCTACAGGTCGTGCGCAGGGAGGCGGCGCTCCCTTTCCGGCACGAGGACTGGCGGGGGGTGGACGAGGAGGAGCAGGCGAGGAGGATCGCGGAGTACCTGCGCGCCGACCGGGAAGCCGGGTTCGACCTGGCGCAGCCGCCGCTGATGCGGCTCGCGCTCTTCCGGCTTGGCGACGCGGCGCACCAGCTGGTGTGGACGCACCACCACCTGGTGCTGGACGGGTGGAGCCTGGCCAACGTGTACCGCGAGGTGCTCGCGCTCTACGAGGCCGGCCTGGAAGGGCGCCAGGCGAGGCTGGGGCACCCCCGCCCCTACCGCGACTACATCGCCTGGATCAAGCGCCAGGACCTCGCGGGCGCGGAGCGCTTCTGGAGGGGCGAGCTCGCCGGGTTCTCCACTCCCACCCCGCTCGGGATTGGGCGTGCCGCGGTGGGTGACGCGGAGGCGCGGATGGAGGCGGGGCGGTGCTCCGCCCGTCTGTCGCCGCCGGCAACGGCCGCGCTCCACGCGCTGGCCCGCCGCGGACAGGTCACGGCCAACACGGCGGCGCAGGGGGCCTGGGCGCTCCTGCTCGCCCGGTACTCCGGCGAGGAGGACGTGCTCTTCGGCACCTCGGTATCCGGGCGCCCGCCGGAGCTGGAGGGGATGGAGGAGATGGTCGGCATGTTCGTCGGCACCCTCCCCGTGCGGGTCCGGGTCCCGCCCGACGCCCCCGTCCTCGCCTGGCTGGAGAGGCTGCACCGCAGGCAGGTGGAGACGCGGGAGTACGAGTTCTCCCCCCTGGTGCAGGTGCAGAGGTGGAGCGAGGTGCCCCGCGGCCGGCCGCTCTTCGAGAGCTTCCTGTCGTTCCAGAACTACCCCGTGGACCCCACCGCCCGCGACCGCTTCGGCGTGAAGGACATGTGGGGGCTGGAGAGCGACGACTATCCCCTCTCCGTGACCGTCTCCCCCTCCGGGGAGGAGATGCTGCTGGACTGCACCTTCCACGACGCACGCTTCCGTCCCGACGAGGTCGGGCGGGTGCTGGAGCACTTCCGCAACCTGCTGGAGTCGCTGGCGGCCGGTCCGGACC
>DASYWD010000532.1 GCA_035936415.1 Longimicrobiaceae bacterium | reverse complement strand
CCCCCCCCCCCCGCCGCTGAGCTTCATCCCGGCGATGACGTCCAGGAGCATGGCCCCGGCGACGGCGCCCACCGCCACGCCGAGGGCGCCCCGGTTGGCGCCCCGGACCCGGAACGCGGAGCCCAGCGCCGCCAGGTCCAGGGCGTCGCCGCCCACCCGGGCCCAGATCCCCGGCGCCCTGCGCGGCGTGCCCAGCACGGCCACCCCGGTGCCGATCTCGCGCACCCCGAGGACCCGCAGCACCCCCGCGGCGCGATTGCCCAGCCCGAAGGCCCGGCTGAGCTGGTTGGCGCCCACGATCTCCGCGACCCCGAGGGCGATGCTGAACCACCCCATCCCGCGTGCCAGCTTCTGTCCGTTCATGGCTCCCGCCTCTGTTCTCTGGATTTCCGTTCTCTCGCTCGAAAGGGGAGTACGGCGGTCGCAAGACGAGGGCCATATGCATGCTAACTGTTGCTGCTGCAGTCGCTTCCGGCAGCCGTGCAACGCTGGACGGCAACCCTGGTCCGGGCTGCGGCGTGCCGTACCCACCCTTGTCCATTGCATGCTCACATGCTAGCATGCTAACGTGTGAGCACTCAACCACACGAGCCAGCGATTCCCATGTTCGAAACTCTGGTAGACAGGGAGAGCGAAGCCGCAGAGCTGCGGGCGCTGGCGGACTCGGGGAGACGTAAACTGGCGCTGCTGTACGGGCGCCGACGTGTGGGCAAGACGTACCTCCTGACCCAGCTCTGGGACGGTGAGCGGGCGTTCTACTTCACCGCCTCCGCCACTTCCCCGGAGATCAACCGGCGGGTCCTGCTGGAGGAGGCCGGCCGGTGGTCCGGTGAGGAGTTGCACCCGGAGGACTATCCCACCTGGAGGGCAGTGTTCCGCGCGCTCTTCGGCCTGCACCCGGAACGAGACCTCGTCATCGTGCTCGACGAGTTCCAGTATCTCGCCACCGGCGATGCAGGTCTGGCGGAAGTCGCCTCGGAACTGAACGCGGTCTGGGAAGGCCGACTCCCCCGGACCGGCGGCCTGCTCCTCGTGCTCTCCGGATCGGCGGTGCGGACGCTGGCCGCCCTCGCCAACGGCGGCTCCCCGCTTTACGGGCGGCTCGACTGGGTACGACAGCTTCACGCCTTCGACTACTACGACGCGGGCCGGATGCTGCCGGGGTACGCCCCGGCAGACCGGATCCGCGCCTACGCTGCGTTCGGCGGCGTGCCGAAGTACCTCAGCTCCGTCGACTCGGCCCGTCCGCTCGGCCAGAACATCGTGGACCTGCTCCTCCGGCCACACGGCGAGGTCCGGCTGCAGCTCGAGACGGTGCTGGCGCAGGAGGAGGGGCTGCGGGAGTACGCCACGTACCAGGGGATCCTGCAGGCGGTTGGGATCAAGCGGCGCCAGCGGGGCGAGATCGCAGCTGCCCTGGGGCGCGAGGCCGATACGCCGCTCCGGCGCATGATCGCCCAGCTGGTGGAGCTGGGATTCCTGGAGGAGGAGAAGAATCCTGGTGAGCCGGGCAACCAGGCCGCACGATACCGGATTGCCGATCCGGCGCTGCGCTTCTACTACGGGATGGTCCTCCCGAACGAATCGGCCATCGCCAGCGCGGGGGCGGCTACTGTGTGGACGGAACGCCTCGCGGCGCAGCTATTTCCGGCCTATGTCGGGCGGGAGGTGTTCGAGGACGTGGTCCGGCAGGCGTACCTGCGCCACTCGCGCGCCCGGGGGCTGCCGGCCGTGGAGACATGGGCGCGATGGGAGGGCCGGGACCGCGACCGCAATCCCGTGGAGATCGACCTGGTGGTGCGCCTGCTGGACGGGCGCATGATGACGGGCTCGGCCAAGTTCCGCGAGCGCGCAGCGGATGCCACCGTTCTGCTGGAGCACCTCGACGCCCTCCGGCGCCTGGCCGCGAGCGGGCGCGCGTGGGCACGTGAGGCGCTGGAGCCCGGCGCCCCGATGCTGTTCGCGTCCGCGGCGGGATTCAAGCCGTCTTTTCTGGAGGCCGCGCGGGATCTCCCATCTTCCCTCGTGACCTGGACCGTTGACGACCTGTACTGAAAAGCGAAGGGGAGGCCGCCCAGGACCTCCCCTTCCCCACCCCTACAAGCCGCCCTCTCCCCCTCAGCTCAACAGCCGCAGCGGCATCACCAGGCACATGTAGTCCGGCGTGTCCTCGTTCCCCACCGGCTCCATGGTCGCCGCGCGCTCCGGTGCCTTGAAGGTCATCTTCACCTCGTCGGTGGGCATGTAGCGCATCAGCTCCAGCAGGTACTGCGCGTTGAAGCCGATCTCCAGCGGCTCGCCGTCGTACTCCACCGGGAGCTCCTCGGTGGCCTCGCCCAGGTCCGGCGTCTGCACCGAGAACTTCATCATCGGCCCGCCCAGCGACATGCGGATCCGGTGCGTCTGGTCGCTCGCCACGATCGCCATGCGGCGCACCGCCGAGTTCAGCGCCGCCTTGTCCACCACCATCGTCTTGTCGTTGTCCTTCGGGATGACCTGCTCGTAGTTCGGGTACGGCCCCTCGATGAGGCGGGTGAACACCTGCACCGCCTCCGTCCGGAACCCCAGGTGGTTCTCCGAGCGGGCCACCTCCACGGCCTCCTCCGGCCCGAACAGCTTCTGGACCTGCCCCAGGGCCTTGGGGTGCACGATCAGGTCTCCAGCGGCCACGTGGGCGTCTCCCTCGTCCAGCGGCAGCGTCATCTTCGCCAGGCGGTGGCCGTTGGTGGCCACCATCCGCATCTCCTGCTCGCCCAGCTGCCAGAGCACCCCGTTCAGGATGGGCCGCGTCTCCTCCGTGGAGGCCGCGAAGCTCACGTGCGAGATGAGCCGCGCCAGGTCGCGCCCGGTGAGCTTCCAGGTCTCCTCGAAGGCCACCTTGGGGAAGGCGGGGAACTCGTCCCGCGGGAGGCCGTTCAGGCGGAAGCGCGAGCGGCCGCTGGCGATGGTGATGGTGTCGCCCTGCGTGGAGATCTCCACCGACCCCGGCAGCTCTCGCGCGATCTCCTGCAGCTTCTTGGCCGGCGCGGTGATCGCCCCCGGCTCCGCCACCTCCGCCGGGATCCGCACCGAAACCGCGGTGTCCAGGTCCGTCCCGCTCAGCCGCACCGCGCCGTCTTCCGCTTCCAGGAGGATGTTGGCGAGCACGGGGAGGGTCGTGCGCGTCGGGATGCTCCCGGCCACCGACCCCAGCCCCTGCTGAAGGTTCTCACGCGTGATCGTGAATCTCATCGATGTCCCCAGACTCTGGAGTTTGACGGTTGTCCACCGGGAAGCAGTCCTGCCAACCTGGAGATATTAAATACAGTATCAGTAATAGAGGGTGTGGACGCGTGGAAAGCTGCCCCCGCCCACCCTCCATCCCGTTGCTGCGCACCCACCTGCCCACCCTCCGCACCCTGTGGACGGAGCTGTGGAGAACCCCCCTGCTCTCCACGCCGTCCACGCCTCCATCCACACCGGCGGGATCTCCACAACTTCTCCACACCCCCTCCACAGCGATATCCACACGGCCGGCGGGCGCTCATCGGAGCGCCGCGCGCAGGGCTTCCACGCGCTCGCGGAAGGCCGGGTCCGCCGCCATGTCCTCCTCCACCTTGGCGATGGAGTGGATCACCGTGGAGTGGTCGCGGCCGCCGAACAGCTTCCCGATCTCCACCAGCTGCAGGTCGAACATCTCCTTGATCAGGAACATCGCCACCTGGCGGGGCACCGTGAGGTCCTTGGTGCGCTTCTTGGACTGCAGCGCCTCCGGGGTCACGCCCCAGGCGCCGGCCACGCGCTCGCGCACCGCGGCCGGCGAGAGGCCGCCGGGGCCGCTCTCCTCGGCCGACGCCGTGCCGCCCAGCACCTCGCGCGCGAACTCCACGCTGATCTCGCGGCGGTACAGGGAGGAGTGCGCGAACAGCTTGGTGACCGCCCCCTCCAGCTCCCGCACCGACGAGGTGCGCGTCTGGGCGATGTAGGTGAGCACCTCGTCCACGTCCGCCATCTGCAGCCCCTCCTCCTCCATCTTCTTGCGGAGGATGGCCATGCGCGTCTCGAAGTCGGGCGGCTTGATGTCGGCCACCAGCCCCCACTCGAAGCGCGAGATCAGGCGGTCCTCCAGCCCGATCTCCTTGGGCGGCCGGTCCGAGGTGAGGATGATCTGCTTCTGCGCGTCGTGCAGCGCGTTGAAGGTGTGGAAGAACTCCTCCTGCGTGCGCTCCTTCCCCTCCAGGAACTGGATGTCGTCCACCATGAGCAGGTCCATCTGCCGGTACTGCCGGCGGAACTCCGCCATGGAGCCCTCCTGGATGGCGCTCACCAGCTCGTTGGTGAAGCGCTCCGAGGACAGGTACATCACCCGCTTGGCCGCGTCGCGCGCCAGCATCGTCTGCCCGATGGCGTGCATCAGGTGGGTCTTCCCCAGCCCCACCCCCCCGTAGATGAAGAGGGGGTTGTACATGCGCGCCGGCGCCTCCGCCACCGCGTGCGCGGCCGCGGCGGCGAGCTGGTTGTTGTTCCCGACGACGAAGCGGTCGAAGGTGTAGCGCTCGTTGAGCGGGGAAAGGCCCGGCGAGGGGCGCGCGCTCGGCGCGGCGGCCGCGTAGTCGATGGGCGCGGCGCGGGGG
>DASYWD010000531.1 GCA_035936415.1 Longimicrobiaceae bacterium | reverse complement strand
CGCTGCAGGTGGCGAAGGCCGCCGCCTCGGCGCGCTCGCGCTGCTCGGCGATCCGCTCGCGCTCGGCGGCGCCCTCCGCGCGCGCCGCGTCGACCACCTCGTCGGAGGTGGAGGCCAGGATCGCCCCGTTCTCGAAGACCGGGTACAGGGGGCGGATGGTGGGGCTGCACGCCCCTGCCGTGGCGGCGAGTGCGGCCAGGGCGAAGATGGAGTTCCGGTTCATGGTCGGCTCCGTGCGCTGTGATGGAAGGGTGCGTGGAGCCTAGAGGCGGACGCGCGGACGCTCGACGAACTTCTTGATCTTGTGCTGCCCGACCCAGGTCTTCTGGTTGGTCTCCAGGTCCACCAGCGTCATGTCCACCTGGTAGTAGACGACGCTCCTGCGGCCCTCGCGGTCCTCGATGGACTGGATGTCGCCCTGCAGCATGTAGTCGGCGCCGAGCTCCTTGCCCAGCCGCGCGCGGGTGTCCGCCGCGGCGAACTCCTGCTGGTCGAAGCGCTCGTCGCGCACCTCCTCCCGCTCCGTCGGCGAGGCCACCACCTGCACGAGCCCGCTGCGCACGTAGGCGCGCTCCAGGTCCCGGACGAAGGTGCCCACCGGGATGTGCTCCATGCTCCGGTTGCGGACGGTGCCGACGATCACGGCGGGCCGGCGGCCGCCGTGCACCTGCGTGTGGCGCAGGGCCCAGCTCTGGCCGGCGGCGGCGTCGAAGCTTTCGCGGATGATCTCCTCGGCGACGAGGCGGCTGTCCACGTCGTTCCAGCGGCCGGACAGGTCCACGGCCTGCTCGGGGGCGATGCGCGTCACCTGCCGGGCGCACCCGCCGGAGACGAGAAGGAGGCCGGCGAGCGCGGCGAGCGAGCCGGCGCGGGCAAGGGAAGCGATGCTCATGGGTTCTCCAGGCGATGATGAGGTACGGCCTACGCTACGGCGGGAGGTTCAAAGGCACGCCACGTACCGCGGGCGGCCGTTTTTCCATGCGATTACAGGCCAATCACTTGCACGATCGGAGCACTTCCGGGCCCCGCGGAGCTGTCCACGCGAGTGGACGGCGGGGAGCGCGAGCAGGGACAGCGCGGCACTCCCTCCGCCCGATCAACGCGCGAGCACCGGGGATTCTGACGGCGGGAGCGGACACCCGGCCACAGGACCCTGCCAGCGACCCGCCGTCGCCGTTCCCGCAGTACCCACATGAAGCTGTACGGAGGGAGACAGCCGGGTAGTTTCGGCTGGCTCACTCCGGCGAGGGGAGACAGGCCGGCGGTTTGGCCTGGCTCCCGGAGCCCGTGGAGGAGACCGGCGCTGTTTGCCGGGCTCCGGAGCGGCCCGCCACGACCAGAAAATCTTAAAGACCGTACTCCTTGAGCTTCTGCCAGAGGGTGGTCCGGCCCATCCCCAGCGCCGCCGCCGCCCGGGTGCGGTTCCCCTCCGCGTCTTCGAGCGCCTGCCGGATCGCCTCGCGCTCCTCGTCCGGCCCCGCCGGCGCCTGGTAGCGGCGCGAGGTCTCACCGTTGGCGGAGGCGGCCCGCTCCTCCGGCTCGGCCTTGCGCTCGGCGGACGCCCCCTCGCGCACCTCCTCGGGGACGTGGCAGGCGAGGATGCGGTTGCCGTCGCAGACGATGCAGGCGTGCTCCACCGCGGCCATCAGCTCACGGACGTTCCCCGGCCAGTCGTACGCCCGCAGGATCTCCGTGGCCTCGTCGGACAGGCCGGTGATCCGTCGGGTGGGGTTGGTGACCCGCTCGTTCCAGCGCGCCACCGCCGCGGCGGCGAGGGCCGGGATGTCCTCCGGCCGGTCCCGGAGGTCGGGGATGCGGATCTGGAAGACCTTGAGCCGGAAGTACAGGTCCGCGCGGAACCTCCCCTCCTCCACCCGGGCCTCCAGGTCCTGGTGGGTGGCGGCGATCACCCGCACGTCCACGGGGACGGCGCGGGCCGTCCCCACGCGGGTGACCTCGCGCTCCTGGAGGACGCGGAGGAGGCGCGCCTGCATCCCGGGGCTGACGTCGCCGATCTCGTCCAGGAAGAGCGTCCCTCCGCTCGCCTCCTCGAAGAGCCCCTTGCGGTCGGCCACCGCGCCGGTGAACGCTCCCCGCGCGTGCCCGAACAGCTCCGATTCCAGCAGCCCCTCGGCCAGGGCGGAGCAGTTCACCGCCACGAAGGCCTTGCCGCGGCGCCCGCTCTCCTCGTGGATGGCGCGCGCCACCAGCTCCTTCCCCGTCCCCGTGGCGCCGCGCAGGAGCACCGTGGACTCGGTGGGCGCCACGCGCGCGATGGCGCGGTGCACCTCCTTCATCCGGCTCCCGGTGGCGATGATCCGGGCCGCGCCCTCACCCAGCACCGGCTGCCGCCGCGCGAGGATGGTGCGGATCTTGGAGCGGAGCACCGAGTTGTCGCACGGCTTGGTGACGTAGTCGTCCGCGCCCAGCTTGAGCGCCTGCACCGCCGAGTCCACCGTGGCGAAGCCGGTGAGCATCAGCACCGGCACGTCGTTCCCGCCGCGCCGCAGCTCGTCCAGCACGGAGAGCCCGGTGCGCCCCTCCATCTTGAGGTCCAGGAGGACCAGGTCGTACGCGTCGGAGCGCAGCCGCTCCAGCCCCTCCTCCCCGCCCGGAGCCGCGTCCACCGCGTACCCCTCGTCCGCCAGCAGGGCCCCGGTCCCCACGCGGAACGCGCGGTCGTCGTCTATGATCAGGATATGCGGCGTGTCTGCCATGCGTGCTTTAAAGCTGGGTGTACCGACGAACTACGCGACTCGGGCGTGCCCCGGCTGGCGCCGGGTCGGGCTGCGGCGCCGTAGAGCACGATAAAACTGTGCTCAACGGCGGCGAGCCGCGGAAACGGCCCCGCGTCTCGCCCCTCCGGGCTCGCATCCCTCACGCGGATGCTCCCGCGCCAGGGAGATGCCCCCGCCCCCCTCACCCCACCACCGCCGACGCCTCCTCCTCCCTCTCCCCCACCGCCAGCGTCTCGTCCAGCGTCTCCCGCGGCAGCCGCACCGTGAACCGGCTCCCCTCGCCGGGCCGGCTCTCCACCACGATCCGCCCCCGGTGCCCGCGGATGATCCCCTCGGAGACGAACAGCCCCAGGCCCAGGCCCCGGACGCCGGGCTTGGTGGTGTAGAACGCCTCGAAGATGTGCGGGAGCTGCTCCTCGGTGATCCCGCTCCCGGTGTCCTCCACCGAGACCTCCACCGCGTCAGCGTCCACGCGGGTGGAGACGCGCAGCACGCCCCCGCCCGGCATGGCGTCCATGGCGTTGTTCACCAGGTTGGCGAGCACCTGCTGGATCGCGTCCGGGTGCGCCACGACCGGGGGGAGCCGCCGCTCCAGCCAGGCCTCCACCTTCACTCCGCGATCCGCCAGCTCCGGCGCGGCGAGCGCGAGGACCCGCTGCACCGTGGTGTTCAGCTTCAGGGGAGCGGCGGCGTCCGAGAGCGGGCGGCTGTGTTCCAGCATCCGCCGGGTCAGCGCCGCCATGCGGGACAGCTCCTCCTGCGCCAGGAGAAGGAACTCCCGGTTGGGGTCGTTGGGGTCGCCGCGCCGCTCCAGGGCCTCCAGGCAGTTCTGGATGTTGTAGATGGGGTTGTTGATCTCGTGGGAGAGCTGCGCCACCAGCCGCCCCATGGCGGCCAGCTTCTCCCGGTGGATCATCTCCGCCTGGGCGGAGCGGAGCCGGGCCTCGCGCTCCGCGATGGCGGAGCGCATCTCGGCGAAGGCGCGGGTGAGCACCCCGATCTCGTCTCCCGACGGCGGCGGGAGCGGTGCGCGGTAGTCGCCGCGCGCCAGCCGGCTGGACGCCTCCACCAGCACCTGCGCCGGCCGGGAAACGATCCGCGCCACCACCAGGGCCAGCACCAGCGCCAGGATCAGCGCCGCGAACCCCACGCCCAGGAGCGAGCTCCGGATCCCCGTGGCGATGCGCAGCTCGTTGGTGATGGGGCGGAAGAGGAGCACCGTGACGGCCGTTCCATGGGTGGGGAGCGAGACCGCCATGAACTGGTATGAGTCGCCCCCGAGCTTTTCACGGCCGATGCTCCCGGCGCGCACCCGCCCGAGGTCCCGCTCCAGGAGCTCTTCGTGGACGCTGTCCGGGAGCGTGCTGGCGATCAGCGAGTCGCCCACCATGAGCGCGATGTCCGCCGGACCGGTGACGTCCTTCTTCCAGTCCCGGAGCGCGGAGGCGCCCAGCCGCGTCCCGACCCCCACCACCCCCGCCACCCCGCTGTCCGTGGCCGCCACCCACAGCGCCAGGCGGATGGGCGCGCCGCCCTCCTGCGGAAAGGTCACCACCGTCCCGTCGGCCGCGGTGCGGAGCGAATCCAGGGCCCCGATCTCCACCTCCGGCCCCACCAGGACGTTCCCGGCCGTGTCGGCCGCGAGGACGATCCGGTCGCGGTCCAGGCGGCTCCGCAGGACCCGGCCCATGCGGCGCTCGTCCCCCTCCAGCCACGCCTCCCTCAGCTCCGGTGCGACCGCCCGGGCGATGGCGTCGTAGAGCAGGACCTCCCCGCGGTCCCGCCAGTTGCTGGCGAGGGCGGTGTCGGCGCGCGCCAGCTCCCCGACCGCGCGCTCGTACACGCGCGCCTCCACGGCCCGCGCGATGAGCACCAGCGTGGGGACCACGATCAGGAGCGCGGCCCCGGCGAACAGGAAGAAGACCTTGGTCCGGAGCGAGAGGCCCCGCGAGAGGCTGCTGAACCTGGGCAAAGTCCACCTCGGCATGCGGTTGGGGCGGCGGCGCCGCGACCGTTCACTGAACAGGAACGGCCGTTCACTGAACACCTGCGAACGTTCGGGACGGCGTGTCCGAACGGAGGGGCGAAGACGCCGCAACCCGTTGGAATGTAAGGCGGGAAGCGGACTTTCGCCATCCGAGCGGCGGATGGCCGCGTTCGGCACACCCATTGCTTTGTGAAGGGGCCGTGCCGCAGGAGGACGAGGCGGCGGAGGGCAGCGACCGGGATCGCCCCGGGAGCAACCGAATCCAGATGCTCAGGAGAGATCCAAATGCTGAAGAACCGCTTCCTCTCGATCTTCGCCGTCGCCGGCCTCGCCATGCTCGCCGCCTGCGGCGGCGACGAAGTCGATGCCGAGGCCGAGCTGGGCGAGGGCGGCGTGGTGACCGACACGCTGATCGAGCGCGGCACCGAGACCGTGCCGGTGGTCGCCGAGGTCCCGACCGCGGACACCGCCATCGTGGTGACGGACCGCGACGTGCAGGTGGACGTGGACCGCGACACCGTGCCGCTCGAAGAGCGCCGTCCGTAGGCTGCAAGACAACGAACGGGCTCCGCACGAGTGATACGGAGCCGCTTTACCCCCAGAAAGGAATGACTAAAATGCTGATGAAGCGCACTCTCTCGACCTTCGCCGCCGTCGCGGTGCTCGGCCTTGCCGCCTGCGGCGCCGAGGAGGAGGAGCCGGCGGTGATCGAGGAGACCCCGGCCGTGGACGCGACCGCCCCCGTGGTCGAGCCGGCTCCGGTGGTCGTCGATCCCGCGACCGATCCGGCTCTGACGGATCCGGCCATGACCGACACGACCGTCATGGCGCCGGGCGCGACCGAGCCGGTCACGACCCAGCCGTAAACGGCTTCGGTTCTGCTGGGCCGGGCCCGGGCACTCGCCCGGGCCCGGTTTTTTTTGTATCCTGTACCCTCCGCACCCGCACGACGCATCTCCCCGAACCGCCGCGCTCACCGTGAAGCACCCCTCCCGCACCTCGACCTCCCGCGTTCCGCTCGTGTGCGGGGCCCTGCTGCTGGCGCTCGGCGCCTGCGGCGACGCGCCCGCCCGGGGCGGCGCCGAGGTGGCCGACACCCGCGTCGCGGAGCCGGATCCGGCGGCGCTCGCGGAGCAGGCGCGGGCGGACAGCCTGGCCCGCTGGCGGGAGCGGTTCGGGAACCGCGTGCCCCGGCCGGACTCGGTGCGGGCGCTGTACGTGAACGGCTGGGCGGCGGGGCGGCGCGGCGGGATGCGCGACCTGATCCGGATCGCGGACGAGACGGAGATCAACGCCTTCGTCATCGACGTGAAGGAATCGGACACCTTCCTCGTGCACGACTCCACCGGGGTCGCCCTGGCGAAGGAGATCGGCGCGGACCAGCGCCCCGCCTCGAAGTGGCTCCCCGCGCTGATCGACACCCTGCAGGCGCACGGGATCTACCCCATCGCCCGGATCGTGGTGTTCAAGGACCGGATGCTGGCGGAGAAGCGCCCGGACCTGGCGATCCGCCACGCGAACGGCGGGGTGTGGAAGGACCAGAACGGGAAGCCGTGGGTGAACCCGTACGACCGGACCGTCTGGGACTACAACGTCGAAATCGCCCGCGAGGCGCTGGACATGGGCTTCTCCGAGGTCCAGTGGGACTACGTGCGCTTCCCGGACGTGGTGGAGAGCCTCCGCCGGACCATGGTCTTCCCCGGCTCCAACGGGGTGTCGCGCGAGGACAACATCGCGAGCTTCATCCGCTACTCGAAGGAGCGGCTCCGGGAGTACCAGGTCCCCGTGACGGCCGACGTCTTCGGGCTCATCACCCACCTGGAGGGGGACGCGGGGATCGGGCAGAACTGGGAGAAGGTGATCCAGGAGGCCGACGTCGTCCTCCCCATGGTGTACCCGTCGCACTACTACACGGGCTTCTACGGCTTCGGGCACCCCGCCGCGCACCCGTACGAGGTCATCCGCATCTCCATGCAGGACGGCGTCGAGCGCGCGGAGCACCTGCGCCGGCAGGGGAAGCAGGTCGCGGAGATCATGCCCTGGCTGGAGGCGCAGACGGCGTCCTGGATCCAGCCCACGGTGGAGTACGGCCCGGCGGAGCTGCGGCAGCAGATCCAGGCCACGTACGACTCCGGCCTGAAGAGCTGGACGCTGTGGAACCCCCGCTCCCAGTACGACCGCTACCTTCCCGCCTTCCGCCCGCAGGGGGGCGGCCCCTCCCCGCTGGAGCGGAGCGGATGGAAGCCGAAGGAGTGGAAGGTGCCGCGCGGGCGACTCAGCCCTGTGATCCGGGCGCGCGAGGCCGCCGAGCGGGCGGCCGCCGACTCCGCGCGCCCGGCGCAGCCCGCGGCGGGCGGACGGTAGCATTCCACCGGACACGAGGCGAGCGAAACCAACCGATGCGACACTGGCTGTTGAAGAGCGAGCCCGGCGCGTACTCGATCGAGGACCTGCGCCGGGACGGGAGCACCTTCTGGAACGGCGTGCGGAACTACCAGGCGCGCAACTTCATGCGGGACGAGATGCGCCTCGGCGACCCGGTCCTGTTCTACCACAGCAACGCGGAGCCGCCGGGAGTGGCCGGGATCGCCCGGGTCTCGAGGGAGGGATACCCGGACCCCACGGCGCTGGACCCGGAGAGCGACTACTTCGACCCGAAGGCGAGCCCGGAGGACCCGCGCTGGTTCATGGTGGACGTCGAGTTCGTGGAGGCGTTCCCCGAGCTCGTCCCGCTGGACGTGATCCGCGGCACCCCGGGGCTGGCAGCGATGCCGCTCGTGAACCGGAGCCGCCTGTCCGTGCAGCCGGTCACGGCGGAGGAGTTCGAGACCATCGCGGCGCTGGGGCGGGGCACGGCCTGACCCCGCACCACGCGAAAAAGCCGCGGGCGGGCACCGGTGCCGGCACCCGCCCGTTCCATCTTCCGGGCCCGCCCCGGCGCCGTCAGCCGGGTGCGGCGTCGCTCCGGGCGCGGCTGCGCCGCCTGCGCAGCCGTCCCTTCTCCCGCAGCCTCTGCAGCTCCGCCAGGAACGCCCGCGAGGCCGTGTCGAACGCGCCGGCCTCGCGCAGGTCGGTCGGCCCCATTCCCGCGAAGTCGATCAGCGCCCGCCGCAGCGCGGTGTCTGAGGTGTATCCGCACGCGCGGGCCACGCTGGACACCGTGCGCGCCCGGTCGTCCAGCAGCTCGGAGGCGAGGAGCACGCGGATCCATGCGAGGAGCCGGCGCGGCGGCGGAAGGTAGGACTTCTCGCACCACCGGGCCAACGTCTTGGTCGCCACGGACAGCGCCCGGGCCAGGTCGGGCGTGTGCCCCCCCGCGGAGATCGCCTCGGCGGATGCCATGAGGATGACCCGCCCCTTCCCGGAGACGTAGGAGGGGAGGATCCGCTTCAGCAGCTGCTTCAGGTACCGGCCCTGCGCCTGCCTGAGGATGCGCCGGATGGCCTGGGGGGTGTCCTCCACGCCGATCAGCACGATCTCCGAGATCCCGAGCCCGGCCAGTGCCTGCACGTCCTCCTCCGAACCCGGGCGCGGACGGAACGCCGCGACCACCCCGGCCCAGGGAAACTCCTGCAGCAGCTCGGTGAGCTGCGGTGCGAGCCGCCCCCCCGTTCCCCCGACGTAGGGATCCACGACGACGACCACGGTGGGAGGCGCGCCGCGGATGGCGTCCCGCAGCGGCTCCCACTCCGAAACCGACCAGAAGGCGAAGTCCGAGCCCGCCTGGAGGACCTGGTTGCGAAAATCGCTGTCCGGATGCAGCAGGAGGAGCGGGCGCGAGGCACGGCGCATGTAGTCCCCTATCTATGCGTACATTTCGAAGACATGTGTTGACACCCCTCCGGCGGGTGTCCACTTTAGCGCACGTCCACTCCGGACTTTCTCCCCCAAGTCACCCTCTCAAGGGAACCACAATGAAGATCGTGCGGCTGCTACTGATCGCTGGGCTCGTCGTCGCTCCCGCCGGCTGTGACGGGATCCTCCCGACGGCAGGGGCCGCGCCAGCGGTTCAGGCGCTTGCGTCCTCTGACACGACCGCAAGCACCGACTCGATGACGGCGTCGGATACGACGACCGCGAAGAGCGGCCACATGATCGGCTCAGGCAACTGAAAGCCTTGCGGGCTTGCTCGGTGGCTGTGCCCCCACTGCTTCACGGCCGAATCACACCGTCGCTGTCGAAGCGACGAGCGAACTCACGAGATCCGCAGCAAATTCATCAGCCTCACTAACGCGGGTCGGCGATGCGGGGCTCTGAACCTGTCCCCGAAGGGTGCAGATCGAGCTGAGGACCTGTTCGGCGGGAACGATGACGTCAATCTCCCCACGTGCACCGGCCCGGCCCAGCGCACGAACCGCGGCGCTATGGGCCAAGTCCCATTCCGATAGTTTGACCGCGCCATAGGCCATCTCCAACAGGGATGTAGTTAGTGCGGTCGACTCCTCCAACTTCGACGTGAGATCCCAGGCTTCGGTCCATGCCTCACGAAAGACCGCCGCCTCACGGGCTCCACCCGCTGCGTGAACGAGGGTAGCAAGAACCCGCATTCGAGTCTCAGCATCCCGGAAGTGTGGACGCAGAGCCTGGAACACAGGAAGTGCCCGCTGGTGCTCGCCCTGCGTGATCCAGAAGTACCCGAGATCGTGCGCAAGAGCGGGGATGGCTTTGTGGTCGGAACCGTAGGCCCGGAACGCAGATCTCCCGTACTCTTCCGCTTTCGCCACGTTTCCAAGCCCAGCCGTCACCGCAAACAGGTCGTGGTACGCGCCGCCCTGCAAATCGCGCAGTCCGTGGCGCCGAGCGATCCGCAATGCTTTGAGGTGCTCGCGCTCTGCGGGGAGGTACCGGCCCTGTCGGTAGTAGCTGTTGCCGAGGCCCGCGTACGCCGTCGCATGCGCCTCCCAGTCGCGCTTCCGGCGGCTCACGGCACTCGCGTGGCGGAACCAGAGCTCAGCCACGTCCCACACTGCACGTCGGCGGGCGGCGCACCCCGCTCGGTACGCCACCCGGGCGTCGTTGGGCGAGCACGTCGCGGCGGCCTGCAGGAACCGGAGCGCCGTAGCCGGGGTGTCGCCACGGGAATCGGCCCACTCGCCGATCCGCAGGCACGCCTCGGAGATCCGGCCCGGGTCGGCTCCCGCCGGATCGTCCAGCAGCTCGCAGACCGTCTCGAGCGCCGGGACCAGCTCCCGGGGCACCTCCGCCTCGGCCACACGGTGCCGGGTCTCGTCGCCCGCGCCGGGAGCGAAGAGGCCGGAGTGCTCGGCGGCCGGGGTCAGCGCCCAGGCCATGACGCTCCGGTACACCTGGTAGAGGACGGCCGCCGGGCCGGCGCCGCTCTCGCCAAGGATGTCGGCGCCCTCGAAGGATCCATTCGAACGTACGGCCGGGAGGGAGAGGCGCAGGAGGTGAGTAGAGCCGCGCAGGGCGGCTTCGCGCTGGGAACGCTTCATCGTTTGCTCCGGGGGGCAGGCTCCGCTCCGGGAAGGCTCACCGGGAACGGAGAACACGTGTACAGCTATTTTACCAGCGAAGCATCCCGGAATCCATAGGCTGGCGGCTCCGGCGCGAAAAAAGGCGGGTGCCCGGGGCACCCGCCTCGATCCGTAACGGATCCTGGCCCGAAGGGACCGTCAGGCGGCCTCCCGCCCGAAGTGGACCCCGGTCGCCTCCTCCAGAGCCTCGACCACGGTGCGGGTGAGCCGCACCTGCTCCTTCATCTCCGTCCAGTTCTCGCGGATGAAGTTCTTGAGGTTCTGCTTCTTCCCGGCGACCTCCGCCTCCCGCTCGTCCTCCACGCGCTGGCCGACCGCCCGGACGAACTCCAGCATGGCCTCGTGCTCCTGCCGGAGGCGCGCCAGGTTGTCCTTCTTCTTCGAGGCGGCGGGGGCGGCCTTCTTCGGGAGCGCCCAGGCGGGGAGCTGCGGCGGGTCCCACTTGAACGGCTTGCCGTCCTTGGTCTTGCCGCGGAGCTTCCCGTTCTCGCCGACCTGGACGAAGGTCTCGTCCAGGCGGTACAGGTAGCGCCCGATCCCCCACTGCACGGCGGCGCGCTTCATGGCGCCGGAGAGACCGCCCTTTACTTCCTCGATGTCCGTGTTCTCGGCGCCGTCCCACTTGGTGACCCACTCGCCGTCCACCTTGATGGAGATGCCGCACAGCACTCCGCCGCCGGGGCCGGGGCGGAACTCGTTGCGCCAGCGCCCCGGGCCCACCGTGTCGTCCAGGCGCTGCATGATGGCCCGGTTGGTGACGTAGGGGACGCTGATCGCCCACACCTTCCCGTTCTTCTCTCCCGCCTGCTGGAGGCGCCACTCGATCTCGTCGGCGGCGAAGAAGTCCTGCAGCGCGCTGAAGTCGATCTCGCTCATCGCTCGTCTCTCTGCTCTCGATGTCGCTGAAGCTCCCCCTCCGCCCCACCCTCCGCCACGCCGGCTACGCCGCCTCGGGCTCGTCGCGCGACGGGGCGACGCGGAGCCCCTCGGCGCGGCCGCGGCGGCTCTCCCCGCCGGCGTACCCCAGGTTCGCGAGGGCGCGCCCGATGGCGCCCGACTCGCACCTCTCCAGGTGGCCGCCGCGCCGGGAGGACCCCTGCCCCTCCACCTCGCGCGCCCAGCCGGAGGTGTAGATCCCCATGGACGCCTCCTCCGGGGTGCGGTACACCCGCGCCTCGAACACCACCTCCGGTCCGTCCAGCTTCACCGCGAAGGTGCGGATGGAGCCGTCCGGGTGGTCGCGGTAGAACGCCCCGACGCGCTCCTCGGCGCCCGCGTGATCCTGCTCTGCCATGGCTCTGCTCCCGGTGCACGTTCCAGCCTGGAGGCGGCGGGGCGCGCAGGCCGCGCATCCCCCTTTTTCGGCTTTCCGCCCCTGGCCCGACACGCCTCCCGACCCCCCGTCCTACGGGGGTCCGGGAACGCTCCTCCTGGTACACCGCCCGCACCCGAAAGTTCGCCGAAAGACCCCCTTCCCGCAAGGGTTTTCGTCGTGGACGGAGTGGGCGGCCCGGCCGGAGCGGAGTGCCGCGGACGGGGGGCCAGCCGGCCCGGCGCGGCACCGGGACGGGGGCGGCGGCCAGGCCGAAAACCGGCGCTTTCTCCCGCGCCGGGGGCGCGGCCGCGGGAGAATGGTTCTTGCGCCCCGGCGTCCCGGATGCGGTCGACGTTCTCACGGGGGAGGTGGCATGGCGCGCGGCGACGAGGCGACGGAGCTCGAGGGGGTGCGGCTGACGCACCCGGACCGGGTGCTCTACCCGGAGCAGGGGATCACCAAGCGGGAGCTGGCGGAGTACTACGCGGCCGTGGCGGAGCGGATGCTCCCGCACGTCCGGGGGCGCCCGCTGACGCTGGTGCGCTGCCCGTCCGGGCAGCAGACGGCGTGCTTCTACCAGCGCCGGGCCGGCAAGGGGACGCCGCGCGCGCTGGGGCGGGTGAAGGTGCCTGTGGAGGGGGAGGACGAAACGTACCTGGTGGCGGACACGCTCCCCGCGCTGGTGTCGCTGGTGCAGATGGGGGTGCTGGAGCTGCACGTCTGGGGCGCCCGGCGCGACCGCCTGGACCGCCCGGACCGGATGATCCTGGACCTCGATCCGGCGGAGGGGATCGGGTGGGCCGATGTGGTGGAGGCGGCGAAGGAGGCGCGCGAGCGGCTGGCGGCGGTGGGGCTGGAGAGCTGGGTGAAGACGAGCGGCGGGAAGGGACTGCACGTGGTCGCGCCGATCGCACGGCGGAGCGAATGGGAGTCGGTGCGGGAGTTCGCGCTCGGGGTGGCGGAGGGGATGGTGCGCGACGCGCCGGACCGGTACCTCACCAGCGCGTCGAAGGAGGAGCGCGCGGGGAAGATCTACGTGGACTACGTGCGCAACTCGTGGAGCGCGAGCGCCGTGGCGCCGTACTCGACCCGGTCCCGCCCGGGCGCGCCCGTGTCCTTCCCCCTCGCCTGGGACGCGCTGAGCGCCCGCGGCAAGCCCGGCGACTTCACCGTGCGCATGGCGCCGGAGCTGGTGCGGTCGCGGCCGGACCCGTGGGAGGACATGGAGAGCTCCCGGCAGGGGCTGACGAAGGAGGTGTGGCGGAAGCTGGGCAGGGCGTGAAGCGCGGAGCGGCAGGGGACAGGCTGCTCCGGAGGCGGATCAGGACGGGGCGAACAGGCTCGCAGCCTCGCGGCGGAGATGGCCGCAGCTCCGCTCCCCTTCAGGAGCAGCGCCGCCCCGAGCCCCGCTCCGACCGCCTTCGCTCGCTTCCCGATCACGTCCGCACCCGTCGAGAGTCCACGTCTTCCAGGAGCGCCCGTGCGGCTGCCTCCCCGGAGAGGATGCAGAGGGGGAGGCCGCCGCCGGGATGCGCGCTGCCGGAAGCCAGGTACACGCCCCGTGCGCCGGGGACCCGGTTGGGGGGGCGCCGGAACGCCGCGAACGGCGAGTTGGAGGCCGCCCCGTAGATGGCCCCGCGGCTCCCCGGGAAGGCGGCGGCGAGCTGCGCCGGGGTGCGCTCCCAGGCGAGGGCGTCGTCCGGGTGGCGGAGGCCGGCGGCGTCCAGCCGGGCCAGCACGCGCTCCCGCAGCCGGTCCCACTCCCCGGGTGGGCGCGGCCCGCCCGCCGGCTCCGGCGGCGCGTTCGCCATCACGAACACCGGCTCGTGCTCCGCCCACCCCGAGCGGCCGTGGCACGGCTCCTGGGCGCAGAGGTAGACGGTGGGCTCGCGCGGCGGCCGGCCGCGGTCGAACACGTCCGCGAACTCGTCCATGTACGCGGAGGGGAAGAGCACCGTGTGGGCGATGCGCGCATCGGCCCCGGAGCGGCGGCGGGCGCGCAGGACGCCGGTCCACCCCGA
>DASYWD010000530.1 GCA_035936415.1 Longimicrobiaceae bacterium | reverse complement strand
GGGCTGCCGCCCATCCGCGGCTTCGCCGACGTCCGCACCGCCGCCGACGTGGCCCGGGTGCTGGCGCGCTCTCCGGGCGCCCCGCTGGCGGTGCTGAGGAACGACGCCTGGAACGCGCCTCCCGCGGAAGCGCTGGCGCTGGTGGAGCGCGGGCGGGAGACGGAGCGGCTGGCGGCGCGCATCCAGGCGCGCTTCCGCCCCGAGGTGCTGGACCAGGAGCACGCGGCCGACGTCGCCTACGTGGAGCGGAAGGCGGAGGGCGCGCTCTCCTTCCTGGCGTGGCTGGACGGGCGCTGGCGCGCCATCCGCAGCCGCTGGCTGGGCTACCGCCTCCCCGCGTTCGCGGGCTCGCTGGCGGAGCAGGCCAACGAGATGAAGCAGGTGGACCGCCTGCTCGCCGAGCGGGCCGCGCTCCGGGGCGCGGCGGAGCGCGGGCGGGAGCTCTTCGGGGAGCTCTGGCAGGACGACCGCTCCGACTGGGACGCGCTGGACGGCTACATCCGCTGGGTGGTGGAGTTCCGGGGGGCGTGCGTCCGGCACGGGCTGGACGCACGGGCCGCCGAGGTGGCGGCGCGCCCGGCGCCGGACCTGACCGCGGTGGAGGCGCTCTCCGCGGCGGCCGGCGAAGCACGCGAGGCGCTCGCGAAGCTGCGCGAGGCGGTCGGCTGGCCGGACGCGTACCTGGAGGAAGCGCCGCTGGAGGAGGTCGCCGCGCGGGCCGGGGCGCTCGCCGCCGCCGTCGAGCACGGCCCCCGCTGGGCCGCGTTCGAGTCGGCGCGCAGCGCGGCGGCGGCGGGGATCGCGGGGGAGCTGCTCCCCGCGGCCATGCGCGGCGAGATCGCCTTCGCGGGGCTCACGGCGGCGTTCCTGCGCGCCTTCTACATGAAGTGGCTGTCCGTCGCCGTGCGGGAGCGGGAGCCGCTGGCGAGGTTCAGCACCCTCACGCACGAGGAGCGCGTGGCGGAGTTCCGCCGGCTGGACGAGCGGGTGCTGCTGGAGAACCGTGCGGCGCTGGTGGGGCGGCTACGGGAGCGGGTGCAGCACCGGCTGCAGCAGGGCGACCCGGCGGCGGCGCTCCCGTACCTGCGCGGGCAGATGGCCCGCCAGCGCAACCTGGCGCCGCTGCGGCGGACGATGCAGCAGGCGGCGGCGGCGGTCCGCGCGATCAAGCCCTGCTTCATGATGAGCCCCTTGAGCGTGGCGCAGCTCGTGGACGGCGCGCAGCCCGGCTTCGACCTGGTGATCTTCGACGAGGCCTCGCAGCTCCCCCCGGAGGACGCCGCCGGGGCCATCGCGCGCGGGCGGCACCTGGTGGTGGTGGGCGACCCCAAGCAGCTCCCGCCCACCAACTTCTTCGCCGTCTCGTCCGGGATGGTGGAGGCCGAGGTGGACGCGGACGGGCTGCCGCTGGTGGACGACTCGGAAAGCATCCTGGAGCAGTTCATGGGCGCGGGCGTCCCCATGAGCCGGCTCAGGTGGCACTACCGGAGCGCGCACGAGTCGCTGATCAACTTCTCCAACGTCTCGTTCTACGACGCGGACCTGTACACCTTCCCCAGCGTGGAGACGGGGACGGACGCGGCCGGCCTCCGCTTCGAGCACGTGGCCGACGGCGTGTACGAGGGGAAGGGGATGAACCCGGTGGAGGCGCGGCGCGTGGCCGACGAGGTGGTGCGCTTCGCGAAGGAGCAGCTCGCCCGGCGGGAGCGGGGGGAGCCGGCGCTGTCGCTGGGGGTGGGCACCTTCAACCTCCGCCAGCAGGTCGCCATCCAGGACGAGCTGGAGCGGCGGCGGCGCGACGACCCCTCCATCGAGCCCTTCTTCGGCCGCGGCGGGGTGGAGCCGTTCTTCGTCAAGAACCTGGAGAACATCCAGGGCGACGAGCGCGACGCGATCTTCATCAGCGTCACCTACGCCCGGAGCGCGGACGGGAAGCTGCGCCTCAACTTCGGCCCGCTGAACGGCAGGAACGGCTGGCGGCGGCTGAACGTGCTGGTGACCCGCGCGCGGCGGCAGATGCGGGTGTTCTCGTCCATGCGCGGGGACGAGATCAGCGCCACGGCCACCGGCTCCGACGGTCCGCGGCTGCTGCGCGAGTTCCTGCTGTACGCGGAGCGGGGGCAGCTCGAGGGCGCCGCCGTGAGCGCCGCCGCCGACACGGAGTCGCCGTTCGAGCGGGAGGTCCTGCAGGAGCTGGCACACCGCGGGCTCACGGTGGTGCCGCAGGTGGGCGTGGCGGGCTACCGCATCGACCTGGGGGTGCTGGACGACGCGGCGCCGGGGCGCTTCCTCTGCGGGATCGAGTGCGACGGGATGGCCTACCACATGTCGGAAACGGCGCGGGACCGCGACCGCCTGCGCCAGCAGGTGCTGGAGGCGCGCGGCTGGACCATCCACCGGGTCTGGTCCACGGACTGGTTCAAGGACCGCGGGGGGCAGATCGACCGGCTGCTGGAGTTGATCGAGCAGGACCGGGCGCGCGCCCGGGAGGACGCCGAGGCGGAGCGGACGGCGCGCGAGCGGGCGGCGCTCCGGGCGGCGGAAGAGGCCGAGCTGGAGGCCCGCGAGGCGGCGGAGATGCTGGCCTCGGGACCTCCTACGCCGTACGTGCGGCCCGTGGCGGCGCCCTACGTGCCGGCCGGGGGGGAGGGCCGGTACGCGGGCGGCGACCTGCTCTCCACCCCGCTGGCCCAGCTCGCGGGGGCGGTGGTGGAGGTCGTGGACGCGGAGTCGCCGGTGCACCGCGCGGAGCTGGTCTCGCGCGTGGTGGGGATGTGGGGGACGCGCGCCGGGGCACGCATCCAGGCGTGGATCGGGGAGGCGTGCTCGGCGGCGGAGCGGGCGCGCCGGGTGGAGCGGCGCGGGGAGTTCTTCTGGAGCCCCGCGGCGGGGGGCACCTGCGTGCCGCGCTCCCGCGCCGGGACGCGCATCCCGGCCGACCGGGTGGCGCCGGAGGAGTACCGCGCGGCCGTGCTGGCGGTGCTGGCGGGAGGCCACTCCTTCACGCGCGAGCAGCTCACCACGGAGGTCCGCTCGGTCCTCGGCTACGGCCGCACCGGCGCGGCGCTGGACGAGGCGGTCTCCGCGGCCGTCACCGCCCTGCTGCGCGAGGGCCGCCTCGGGGAGGCGAGCACGGGGGTGCGGCTGCGGCGCGACGCCCCGTCGTGAGCGGACCGGACGCCTCCCCCACTCCCAGAAATGGTCCTATCCTGCAGGTTGACATGCACTTAGAGGGTGTGTAGATTGGTTGCGCGCGACAGGACGGGGAGACCGCGCGGCATGCGTGGCGCACGCTCTCCGTCGTGTCCTGGCCGCGGGGTGGAGCAGCCTGGTAGCTCTCGGGCTCATAACCCGAAGGTCGCGGGTTCGAATCCCGCCCCCGCTATGACAAGTGCGCGCTCCCGTACCGTTCCACGATATGGGGGCGCTTTCGTTTGGATCCGTCGTAGATCCGGTTCCGCAGACCGTATTCCGGGAGGTGTTCGTGAAGCTCATCGTCGACATGCGCCGCAAGCCGCTGCCGATCGTCGCCGCCGCCGTCTGCGTGGGGGTGGCGGTGGGGCTGGTGCGGGAGCCGCAGCAGCCCGCTGCGAGCGTGGCGGAGGCCGTGCGCGACACGGCCGCCGCGGCGCCCTCCGCCTCCGCGC
>DASYWD010000529.1 GCA_035936415.1 Longimicrobiaceae bacterium | reverse complement strand
CCAGGGCTCCCTGCCCGGTGAGCATGGCGAGGAGCGCGGCGACCCCGCCGAGGATCAGGAGCGCCCCCGCCCAGCGGCGCAGCGCGTCGCGCCGCAGGAGCGCCCCCAGCACGTCCGCCGCGGCCCCGGTGACGATCAGGGCGACGGGAAAGTGCGCCAGCAGCAGGTGAAGCGGCGTCACGGCGCGCGGTGCTCCGCTCCGGGAGCAGGTCTTCTTCGCATGGATCCTCCCTGAAGGTTCGGGCTGCCGGGCGCTTCCCAGGCCGGGGCGGCGGGGCAGCGCTGCCAGAGCCGTGCCCCGGGGGCGCGGTGGCGCCGCGCAGCGCCCGCGGTCGGAAGTGGCGTTATCCTCGCGGTACTCACCCTGCATCACGGCGGTGTGGCGCGCCCGGTGCATACCTTGTGCACCGGCCGAAGCTCCGCCCAGCCCACCCAGCACCGCGGCGAACGATGTCGCCCGAGGACCTCGAAGGAGCGGAACCTCCCACCCTCCCGCCTCCCACGCGCGGGACGGCCCACGCGCGCGCGCCCGCCGTGCCCGCGTGGGAGGGGGAGACGCCGTTCCGCGCGATGCTGGAGCACGCGCCCATCGGGATGGCGCTGGTGGCGCTGGACGGCCGCTGGGGCGTGGTGAACCCCGCCCTCTGCCGGATCACCGGCTACCCGGAGGAGGAGCTGGTCCGCCTCACCTACCACGACATCACCCACCCCGACGACATCGACGCCGACCTGGAGAACGTCCGCCGGCTCCTCGCCGGGAAGATCTCCTCGTACGAGATGGAGAAGCGGTACCTCCGGCGCGACGGCTCCGCGGTGTGGGCGCTGCTCTCGGTGGCCCTGATCCGCGACCCGGACGGGGCGCCGCACTACTTCGTCACGCAGGTGCAGGACATCTCCGCCCGGAGGGAGGCGGAGGAGGCGCTCCGCTACTCGGAGGCGAAGTTCGCGGGGATCGTCTCCCTCTCCAGTGAGGCGATCGTTTCCGTGGACGAGGAGATGCGGATCACGCTCTTCAACCGGGGCGCGCAGCGGATCTACGGGTACGCGCCCGAGGAGGTGCTGGAGCAGCCGCTGGAGATGCTGGTCCCGGAGCGGCGCCGGCCCACCCACGCCGCTTGGCTCCGGGCATTCGCGGAGAAGGCGGGCGCCGCCGGCGAGCCGCGGCACGCCCGCATCGTGGGGCTGCGCCGCGACGGCACGGAGTTCGTGGGCGAGGCTTCCGTCTCCATGCTGGCCATCGCCGGGACACGCATTTTCACGGCGGTGGTGCGCGACGTCACCGAGCGCGAGCGGCGGCAGGAGCGGGAGCGCCTCCTCGCGGAGGCGGGGCGGGCGTTCGCCGCGTCGCTGGAGTACGAGGAGGCGCTCCGCAGCGTGGTGGGGGTGGCCGTCCCCCACCTGGCGGACTGGTGCGTGCTGGACCTGCTGGAGGACGGCGGCCCCCGCGCGGTCGAGACCGCCGCCGCCGACCCGCGCCGGCGCGAGGTGCTCCGCGAGCTGCTGGCGGACTTCCCGGAAGCGGTGGCGCCGGGCGCCCGAGCCGCGGTGGTGGAGTCCTGCACCGCCCTGCTCTTCCCGGAGGTGGCGCCGGAGCGCTTCCTGGCCGGCGCGCGCGATGAGCTGATGCCGGAGCTGGAGCCGCGCTCGGCGATGGTGGTCCCGCTGGTGGCGCGCGGCCGGGTCTTCGGCTGCCTGACGCTGGCAGCGTCGGAGTCCGGGCGGCGCTACGGCGCCGCGGACCTGGCG
>DASYWD010000528.1 GCA_035936415.1 Longimicrobiaceae bacterium | reverse complement strand
CGCCGGGTCCAGGCCGATGCGCAGCCGCGCGCAGGCCTGCTGCAGCGCCCGCGCGAAGGCGCCCGCCTCGGGGAAGCGGCGCGCCGGGTCGTCGGCCAGGGCCCGGAAGAGCACCTCCTCCACCTCGGCCGGGACCTGCGGGTTGCGGGCGCGCACCGAGGGGAGGGGGACGGGGAGCCCGGCGTCCCGCCGGTTCTGGTCCGCGTCGGTGAAGAGCCGCGTGCGCGTCAGCAGCTCGAACCCCACCACTCCCAGCGCGAACACGTCCGTGGCGCAGGTGACCGGCGCGTCGCTCCGGAGCTGCTCCGGGGCGGCGTAGCGCGCCGAGAGCGGCGCCCGCCCGTCCACGGTCAGGTGCGTGGCGGTGTGCTCCGGGTCCAGGTGCAGCGGCTTGGCGATCCCGAAGTCCAGCACCCGCACCTCCGGCTCCTCGCTCCCGTCCTCCGGCCGCGCCAGGAACAGGTTCCCCGGCTTCACGTCGCGGTGCACCAGCCCCTCCTGGTGCCCCACGGCCAGCGCGCGGGCGGCGTCGCGGACGATGCGCAGCGCCTGCGGGAGCGGCACCGGCTCGGGGCGGGCCAGCCGGGCGCGGAGGTCCTCCCCCTCCAGCAGCTCCATGACGATGTAGTCGCGTCCCAGCTCCTCGTCCGTCCCGTAGTCGTAGATGGGGACGATCCCGGGGTGCGTGGGAAGCCGCGCGGCGTACGACGCTTCGCGCCGGAAGCGGGCGCGAAGCCGCTCCACCTGCTCGGCCGGGGCGCGCACCGGGACCTTGAGCACCTTGACCGCCACCGCGCCCTCCGCCCGCCCCGGGCGAAGGTCGCTGGCGCGGAAGACCACGCCGAAGCCGCCGTCGCCGAGGACCTCCTCGATGCGGTAGTGGCGGCCGACCGTGCGGCCGATCAGGAGGTGCTCGAAGCCGGACATGGGACTGCTCGGTTCTCGGGTGCCGGAGCGCCGCGCCCTACTCCAGGCGCGTGGCGTCGGGGTCCTGCTCCTCGTCCAGCGGCGCGAGCTCGCGCACCCGGAGGACGGGGCCCTGCTCGCCGATGCGGAGCGGCTCGTCCAGGGGGAGCCACTCGGTGTGCATCCCCTGCAGCTCTTCCAGCTGCAGCGGGCCGTGCTTGCGGTTGGCGCCCGGGATGTCCCGGCCGCCCAGGTGCACCGCGTTCAGGCCCAGGTTGTACACGCGGAAGCCGGGCTCGTCCCCGCGCGGGTCCCACGCCAGCGCGAGCTGCCGCCGGCTGACGTGCGGCGCCTCGGTGAGCGACACGGTGCTGCGCAGCCGCGGGTCGTCGGTGCGGCGCCCCACGGTGGTGATCGTCTCCGGCATCCGGAACACCTCACGCTCGCCCCCGTCCAGGTCCTCCACCACCAGCACGAAGCGCCCCGGCTCCCACCCCGACGGCGGCCCGGTGCCCTCCACGCGGGTGGCGTCCGGGTCCATCCCCGGCGCGAACACCGGCGCGGGGGTGGGCGCGGGGGTGGAGATGGGGACGGCCTCCACCTCCGCCATCTCGTTCTCGCTGTGCGAGGTGACCACGAAGAGCGGCGCGTCCTCGCGCTCGGCGCGGTGGAGCTGCACCCGGTACTCCCGGTCGTACAGCGAGCCGTGCCGCATGCACGAGGCGGTCAGCTCCCGCTCCACCTCCGCCACCAGCGAGAGGAGCGAGTCCGCGGCGTCCGGCCGCAGCGTCACCACCAGCACCGTGGGCGGGAGGAGCTGCGCGTAGCGCTCCGGGAGCGCCCGGGCATTCTCCCGGTCGATGACCCGCCCCAGCTCCAGCTTCACCTCGGGGAGGGTGTCGCGGAGGAAGGCGTCCAGGAGCGGCTCCCCGGTGTGGGACAGCGGGTCGTTGGGAGGCATGCTGCTCATGGCGCCGTGCGGGTCGGGGTCGCCGCGGGCCCGCCGGGGGCGCCCGCGGGGAGGGTGTCGGGGATCTCCGCGGCGGTGTCGGCGGGCGGCACCTGCGCGCGGAGCGAGTCCAGCTCGGCGCGGAGCGCGGCC
>DASYWD010000527.1 GCA_035936415.1 Longimicrobiaceae bacterium | reverse complement strand
GCCCCGGGAGCCCCTCGTACGCGCTGGCCGCCGCGCGCGAGTGCCGCGACGCGGGGGAGCACGAGGACGCGGAGGCGCTGTACAACCGGGCGGTCGCGCTGGCGCGGCAGGCGCACGACTGGGACAGCTACGTCCGCGCCCACGCCGGGCTCGGGAAGCTGGCCCAGGCGCGCGGCGCGTACCCCGCCGCGCGGAAGTCGCACCTGCGGGCGCTGCGCGCCGCCGAGCGCCACCGCCTGGGCTACCTCCGGGCGATGGTGCTGCACGAGCTGTTCGTGGTGGAGGTGGACTGCGGCAACGCCGCGCCGGCCGAGCGCTACGCCGAGGCCGCGGCCGAGGCGTACGGGCGGGGGCACGCGATGCTGCGGGTGCTCGCCTTCGACGTCGCCGGCTTCTGGATGAGCCAGGCGCGCTACGCGGACGCGCTTCCCGTGTTCCTGCGGATCCTCCCCACGCTGGGGCCGGAGGTGCAGGTGCTGGGATGGGGCGACGTGGCGCGCGCCGCGGGCGGCACGGGGGAGGCGGAGCTCTTCGAGCGGGCGTACCGTAGCGTTGCCGCCGCCCCGGCCGGCCTGCCGAGGCGGCTGGACGCGCTCCGCGAGACCGCGCACGGCGCCCTGCTCCTGGGGCGCCTGGACCTCGCGGAGCGGCTCGCCCGGGAAGTGGTGCTGCTCGCGCGCGGGCGGGACGACCACAAGTCCGTGTTCGTGGCCGAAGCGCTGCTGGAGGAGGTCGGCGCGCGCCGGGGCGGCGCCCCGGGCTCCGCGGAGGCCGCGCTCGAGCTCCGCAGCCCGCTCTCGCACTCGCTGCTGGACGCCCTGGACGCCGCCCCGGCCTGACCGGGGCGGGCCCGCTCAGAGGTTGGTGCCGATCAGGCCGGAGCCGTAGGCCGCGCCGGTCCCGGCCGGCGACGTGGGCGCGGTGGGGGACTCGCCGCAGGCGGCGAGCAGGGCGACGGCGATCACGGCGAGCAGGGCGCGGAACCTCATCGTGGCTTCCTCGGGCTGGGGTGGCGGATACGTGCGTCCGGATGGCAGACACAAATTAGCCCCCATTGGGCGGTGCCCGGGAATGAAAGTCGGGCCATAATCCGACCTTTTGCCGAAAACGATGCGCACTTCACTCCGGCCCCTCGTCCTCCTGCACTCCGACCCGGCCCTCCGGGAGCGGGTGCGCCGGGTGTCGCAGGGGCGCTTCGAGCTCCGCAGGGTGGAGCGCTGGGACGAGCTGGAGCGGGCCGTCCGCGAGACCGCGCCCTCCGGGCTGGCGGTGGTGGACCCCTACCACGGGCAGCCGCCTCGCGGGCGGACCGCCCCCGAGCTGTACTCCCTGCTGAAGCGCTTCCCCTCCTCCTCGATGGTGGCCGCGCTGTTCATGCGCCCGGGGTGGATGGAGGACGTCCGCGCGCTGGGGGAGCGGGGGATCGCGGGGGTGATCGACCTGGAGGCGGAGAACACGGACCTGCTGATCCTCCGCGCCATCCAGGGCGCGCAGACCCGGCCGCTGCGCACCTTCTTCCGCGCCGGGCTGCGAAGGTCGCTCACCGGGCGCGGCCGCATGATCGTGGACGCGGCGGTGGACGTGGTGATCGCCGGGCGGCAGGCGGCCGACCTGGCCCGGGACCTCCGCATCCACCGGGACACCCTGCTGCGGTGGTGCCGGGAGGCCGACCTCCCCGTCCCCCGAGAGCTCCTCATGTGGCTCCGGGTCCTCCTCGCGGCGGAGCTCCTGGACAACCCGGGGCAGACGGTGGAGAACGTCGCCGTGGCGTGCGGCTACTCCTGCGACGACGCCCTGGCCCGGGCGCTGCAGCGGCGCCTGGGGATGCGTCCCACGGCGCTCCGCCGCCGCGGCGCCTTCCGCACGGCTGCGGCGCGCTTCCAGGCCGCCATGGAGCAGCCGTCCGGCGCCGCGCCGCTCCGGCTGCGGGCCGTCTCCCGCGCCCCCTCCACCCGGGTGGCCTGAGCGGCGAAACGGTTCGGTGAGCCGCAACGGCACGGAGGGGCGCGGAGACCGGTCTCCGTGCCCCTCCGTTTCCGCTGGCGGCTGCCCGGTGCCGTCTCGCGGGCTCAGCGCGAGCCGCGGCGGACGGTGAAGGGTCCGTTGGTGGTGACCACCCGCACCGGGGCGCCGCCGGAGCCCAGGGTGGCCTGCACGTGCCGGCCGGAGCGGTAGCCCCCGGCGAGCGGCAGGTCCATCTTCACGGGGCCGTTGATGGTGCCCACCTCCAGCCGGGCGGAGTAGTCGCGCGGGAGGGTGAGCGTCACGGGGCCGTTGACCGCCTCGGCGTCCAGCCCCTCGCCGTTCCAGCGGGCGCCCTCCAGCACCACGCTGAGCGGTCCGTTCCGGACGCGCGCGTTCACCGCGCCGCCCACCCGCCGCAGCGAGACCGGGCCGTTCTCGGCGCGGAGCGTCATCCGCCCGGTGACGTCCTCGACCCCCACCGGGCCGTTCCGCGTGGTCACGGCCACGTCGTGCCGCCGCGGGACCTGGACGTCGTACATCACCGACCACGAGGCGCCGCGGCTCCGGGCGGGGCCCTCGGCGCGGATGGTGCCCCCGTCGGTGCGGACGGTCACCTGCCGGGCCAGCTCGCGGGCCTCCGCCTCGGTGGCGGCCTGCGCCTGGATCCGGGCGGAGACCCGTACCTGGTCGCCGTCCCAGCCGCGCACGGTTGCCCCGCCGTTCTCCCCGCCGTCCACGGTGATGCTCCCGGAGGGGCGCAGCGTCTCGGTGCGCACCTCGCAGTGCCGGGCCCGCTGGTCGCGCTGCTCGCGGCAGTTCTCCAGCCACTCCGCGTCGCTGCGCTGTGCGGCGGCGGGAAGGGCGGCCAGGAGGGCGGCGAGCGCCGCCGCGGCGGCGAGTGCGAGGCGGGTACGTGTGCTGCGGGTGCTCTGCATCGGGGTGCGCTCCGGGAGAGGGGAGTGTCGTCGGGTCCGGGTGTCCGGCCGGCGGGAGATCGCCGCGGCTACCAGGACAGACAGTCGCCGCCGCGGAATGGTTGCAATCGACGTGAGATCCCGGTCGAAACCGCCGGTCCGCACTTCGCACCTCGCACTCCCTACCTCGCCACCCACCTCCCCGTGCGCGGCGGCCGGACCGGCTGCGGCTGCGCCCGCAGGTACTCGATCAGCGCGTCCAGGTCCACCCGGCCGGTGCGGGTCATCCGCCCCTCCTTCAGCGTAGTGTACCCGTCTCCCCCGGTGGCGACGAACTCGGTGGTGGCGACGGTCACGGTGTCCGTGTCGCGCAGCGCCCGCCCGTCGGCGAGGCGGACCTCGCGGACGCGGGAGCCCTGCGCCGCGGTGGAGTCGTAGGCGACGGTCATCCCCGACAGGTGCGCGTCGGGGCGGCCGTCGCGCCCGAGCGCGTGCTCCAGCGCGGCGCGGAGCTGCGCGCCCGTGACCGTAAGCGTCACCAGCTCGTTCTGGAACGGCTGCAGCTCGTAGAGCACTCCGTAGGTGGCCGGCCCCGCCGGAATGGCGCGGCGGATGGATCCGGTGTTGATCAGCGCCACGCGCGCACCGGCGGTGGCGCGGAAGGCGTCGGCGATCAGGTTGCCGAGCGCGTACTCGGGCCCCTGGCGCTCCATGGGCGCCGCGAAGTGGACCACCACGCGCTCGCTGATGGGACGGACGTTGGCGTCCCACTCCGCCACCACGCGGGCCACCATGGTGTCCGGCGAGACCTGGTCCGCGTACGCCGGGTGCACGGCGCGGTACGTGGCGGTCACGGAGTCGCCGCGGCGCTCCAGGTCGGTGACGCTGTAGGCCGTGCTGTACGACGACGCCTCCGCCACCGGGATCCCTGCCGCCGTGGTCAGCACGCGGTGGTGGGTGTGTCCGCCCAGGACGAGGTCCACCGGCTCGGTGAGCTGCTCCGCCATCTCAAGCACCTCTCCCGTGCACCCGGTGGACTCCGCCCGGGGCTCCGCGGCGAGGCCGGGGCCTTCGCAGCGGGCGCCGGTGTGGACGCTCACCACCACGAAGTCTGCGCCGGCGGCGCGCGCTTCCCGCGCGCTCCGGTCGATGGCCGGCGCCTCCGGGCCGAACTCCAGCCCCTCCGTCCGCCCCGCCATCACCAGCGTGGGTGTCGAGGAAATCGCGGCGCCGATCACCGCCACCCGCACCCCGTCGCGCTCCAGCATGGTCCAGGGGCGGAGCCATTCCGGCTGCCGCTGCGTCCCCGCCACGTACACGTTGGCCCCCAGCCAGGGGAAGCGGCTCTCCGCGATGCGGGCGCGGAGCGTGTCCAGCCCCCAGTCGAACTCGTGGTTCCCCACCGCGGCGGCGTGGTACCCGGTCGCATTGTGCGCGGCGACCGTCGCCCGCCCCCAGCTCAGGTTGGAGATCGCCGTCCCCTGCAGGTCGTCGCCGGCGGAGAGGAAGAAGGTGGGGCCGTCGAAGCGCGCCGCCGCGCTGTCGAAGTGCGCCGCCAGGACCGCGGAGCCGCCCACCTCCCGCCCGCCGGCCCAGCTCGGCCGCTGCGGGTGGAGACGCCCGTGGAAGTCGTTGGTGTGCACGATGCGGACGCGCTTGACCGGCTCCGGCGCGGGGGCGGCCGGGGGCGGCGGGGCGCACGCGGCCGCGAGCGCGGCCAGGAGCGGGGCCGCGGCGCGAAAGACGAAGGAGTGCTGCGCGTTCATGGCTTGCCGCGTTCGGGGAATGTCCGGGTGCGCGCCGCGCGGACCGGCGGGCGCGCCGGGACCAAGATACCGGCACGCGATGCAAGTGCAATGCGCGGGCGCGTTCGTCTCCGCCCGGAAAGATGACACTTGCCATTCGGCGCCCACTCATGCACTTTGCAGCTTGTGGCGTACGCTCGGTTCATCCCCTTTTCTTCCCCCCCGGAGATCGTATGGACCCATTGACCCCCAAGCACAGAGTCGTCGAGAAGGACGGGTACGCCCTCACCTTCTATCCCGGCTTCCTCCGAAGAGGGGTCGTGCGGGTGGACGGCAGGGACGACGTGCTGTACGAGCAGGTCGGGTCGCACGACGTCCGGGATCAGCCCGACGAGCCGCTCACCCGGTACGAGCTGCGGCTGCAGGGCGGCCCCAACGACCGGGACTTCACCCTGCACGTGGACGACCCGCAGCGCGCCATCGCCGAGATCGTGGTCAAGCTCTACCCCAGGGGCCACACGGCCGAGTCGGGCAACGACCCGGAGCCCGACGAGGAGTTCCGGGGGGACAACGGCGCGATCCTCTGCCCTCCCATCTGCTGAAGGGCGCTCCTCACCCATGACGACCGCCGTCCTCCAGTTCCTGGTGCAGCTCCTGGTGCTGGCCTTCGGGGCGCTGGCGCTGGCGGTGGCGCGCTCGCGCGGCGCCATGCCGGCGCTGCACCGTGCCGGGTGGACGGTGGCGGCCATCTTCTTCCTCTGGCGGGGGGTGTCGGGGGTGGCGCAGAGCACCGCCGCGTTCTGGGCGCTGCTGGCGGGCGAGGGATCGGCTCCCTACGCGCTCTTCCTGGAGTGGGGGCCCACCATGAACCACACGCGCACGCTGATCGCGGTCGCCACCGGCTGGACGCTGGCGGCGCTCCCCCTCCTCCGCGCGCCGTCCGGCCCGGCCCTGGCGCTGCGGCTCAACGCCGCCTGCCTGGTGCTCGCCGGTACCGGGGCGTACGCGGGGTGGCGGGAGGGTGCGATCAGCCTGCACCACCTCACCTCGCTCACGGTGCTGGGCGCGGTGGAGCTGATCGGGCTCCTCTTCGCCCTGTTCGTGGGGCTCCTGGCCTACACCCTGGACCGGTACCTGTGGGTGGCGCTGTGCCTGTATGCCGTGCAGGTGGCGCTGGACGTGGTGTGGTACACGGCCACCGCCGGGTTCTTCTATCCGGGCGGGTGGGTTCCCCCACAGCCGGTGCGGTACCTGTACTCCGCGGCCGTGATGCTCGCCGGGTGCGCCCTCGCCTGGCACCGGCTCGCGCTGGCGCGGCGGGGCGCGCGGATCCTGGGGCTTTTCGAGCCGGCGGGGGGCGGAACCGTGCCCGCCCACGGCCCGCGGTCCTGAGCCGGAACCTGCTCATGGCGAACAACTTGGCGGGTAAATTCCGTCTGATAGCTGTCCTCGCTCTTGCGCGCCCCGGGCGCACCGAGCACTATGGTTTCCTCCGCAGTGCCTCCCCCTTCTTCTCCGGAGCTGTCCATGCAAGACAACGTCCCTGAGCACGTAAACGTCAAGAAGGACGGGTACGAGGTCACCCTCCACCCGGCGTTCTCCAGCCGCTGCGCGATCCGGAGCGTAGACGGAGCCGAGACCGAGCTCTACAAGCAGAAGGAGAGACACCACCTGAACGGCAAGGGGCACCCCAAGAAGCACACGTTCCGGCTCAAGGGCGGGCAGCACAACCGCGACCTGGAGCTGGAGATCAAGGACCCCAAGTACCAGGTGGCCCGGATCATCGTGGAGTTCTACGCCGAAGGCCACGAGCCGGGGTGGGGCAGCGCCCGGCCCGAGGAGCCGGTCGAGATCATGACGTTCGACAACAGCGTGATGACCTGTCCGCCCTACTGCGGCGAAGATCCTGGCTGATCCAAGCCGGCGCACCTCACGCTGAACGCCGAGCGCACCCATGTATGTCGTTCTGGGTCTCCAGTCCGCAATGGCTTTCGCCACCGTGGCGTTCGCGGTGGCGGCGCTGCTGGCTGCCCGGCAGACAGGAGGCCGGTCGTTCCACACCGTTGCCTGGCTCGTTACGGGGGTGGCCTTCCTCCTGGAGGGAATCAGCAGTACGCTCCAGAGCAGCGGGGCCATCTGGGCAGTCGTCGAGGGACCTGGATCGGCGGTTTACGAGGCGTACCTACGCTGGAGCACGGTTGGGAACCTCGGCCGCAGCTTTCTGAAGATCGGGCTTGGCTTCGCGTTGCTGCTGCTCCCTCTGGGGGGGAGATTCTCCGCCAGGCGGCAGACCGCTATCGCTGTCGCCTGGTTCTTCCTGTTCCTCGCTCTCGGAAGTATCCTCGGCTTGCGCGACGGCCCTGTCCAGGCGCGGCATTTCTCGCTCGTGGCGGTGCTCGACACGGTCGAGATGATCGTGACGTGGGCAGCGCTGTTCGGTGCGATCTCCTGGAACAGCATCGACCGCCTGCTCTGGGTCGCACTGGCGCTCAATGGTGTGCGTCAGGCACTGAACGTCATCTGGACCTCGGCCCTCGCCTGGGTGGACATGCCTGGAGCCTGGGCTCCGTCTCCCGCGCTGATGCAGTTCTACGCCTGTGTGACACTGGCCATCATGACCGGCCTTGCGGTCTGGCGGCTGCGGCTGACCCGGCGGGGGGTCAACGTGCCGGGGCTGCTGGAGCCGTCGGCGCAGGCGGCGCCCTCGCTCCTCGGCTAAGCGCCGGTACCCAGGCGATTCAGCGCTGAATCGGAGGGCCGGCCAGGGTGCCGGCCCTCCATGCTTTGTGGGCTCTCACGAACTGCTTCCTCCGCACTCACCCGTCCGTACATGCTCACCCTGACGCTCCAGTGCATCGGTGCGCTGCTCGTTGCTGCGTTCGGCGGCGTATCGCTCGGTGTGTCGCGATACCGTGTCGTGCTGACGCCCGACCGGCGGGCGGGGTGGCTGCTGGCGGGGATCGGCTTCTCCCTGCTCGGGGCATCCTGGGTCGTGCAGAACGTGGGAGCGGTCGCGGCGTTCTTCTCCGGGGCGGGTACGCCGACATACGAGACGTACCTTCGCTGGGCCCCGGCGATGAACCACTCCCGCTTGGTGCTCGGGACCGCGTTCGCGGGGGCCATGGCCTGTGTCGCGTGGAGCGGGCGCTTCCCGGGCCGCCGGGGCTGGAGCTGGATGGTCGCCGCGATGGTCGCGGCCATGCTGGCGGGGGGCGCGCTCGGCCTGCTGGAGGGCTCGTACGACAGCCGCGTACATACGGCGAACGCCGCGGTGCTGCTCACCGTGGAGCTGATCGCGTTCTCCGTGGTGCTCCTGATCGCGGCCGCGCGGGGGACGCTGGACGTGTTCCTGTTCGCGGCGTTGATGCTCTACACGGCGAGCATGGCGCTCAGCGTTCCGCAGCTCTCCGCGATGAGCCTGTTCGCCGCGACGGGCGGGCAGCGTGCCCTGCCGTGGCTGATGCAGCTCCAGTCCGTTGTCTTCGGGGTGCTGATGCTGGGGGTGGCGATCCTGCGGCTGGAGCTGCTCCGGAGAGGTGCGCCGGTCCGGGAGGTGTTCGGACGTGCGTCGACGCCGCGCCTGCGGTTCCTCGCCCCGGACGGCGGGTCGGCGCCCGCGCGGGCGCCCCGCTCTCGCCCGCGGCGGCACCGGTCCAGGCGCTCACGGTAGGTCGCAGGCCAGGCGCGCCATGGTCGCCGGCTCACCCTTCCCGGGCGACTCGCTGGTCAGGAACACCGTCCCGTCGGCGCGGATCTCCACGGCCTCGCCCTGCGGCTCGCCGAGCCCGGCCAGGTCCACGCGCTCCGCGGCCGGGTCGTCGCCGCGCAGCAGCTCCTCCGTGCGGAACAGGTAGAGGCCGGTGTAGGTGCGCACCACGACCCGCTTTCCGTCCGGGGTGGCCGCGGCGCCCGTGACCTGGTTGATCCGTCCCGGCTCCTCCGTGCTCAGGCGCCCCACCCGCTGCAGCACCACCTCCCCGCCCGCCTGCAGCGGCGCGGGGGCGCGGTACACCTCCACCGGGCTCCTCCGCCCCTTGGTGACCAGGTAGAGCGCCCCGTCGGGGAGGACGAAGATCGCCTCCGCGTCGTGGGCCACCCGCGGGTAGCGCAGGGTGATGCGCTCGGCGGGGGCGGTGGCCCCGGCGTTCGGGGCGGGCTCCGGGATCCGGTACACGTGCACGGTGCGGCGGTCCCCCTCGTTGTCGCCCGTGTCGGCCACGTACAGGCAGGTGCCCGCGGGGCAGGGGCCGGTGGCGACGTCCTCCCAGTCCCGGTTCTCCGCGCCGGCCACCGTCACGGTGCCCAGCAGCCTGCCGCGCGCATCCACCGCGAAGAGCACCGGGTCGCCCCCGGAGTCGTTGTGCGTCCAGAAAACGCCGGGAGTGCGGCGGCTCTCCGCCAGGCCGCTGGACTCGTCCACCTCCGGCGGGAGGCGGAGGGCGCGCTCCACGATCCGGCACTCCAGGCCGGCCGCGGTGGCGCCGGGCATCTCGCCCGAAGCGCAGGCCGCGAGGCCGAGGAGAAGGAGCAGCGAGGCGGCGCGGCGCGGGGTGCGGCTGGTTTCCATCGTCGTCGTATGCGTTCGCGGGCTCAGGCGCCCGCGTAGGGATCGGGGGCTTCGGCGCGGGGCGGCGTCTCCGGGCGGCGGTAGTACGAGCCGTCGGAGCCCAGCTCCCAGGCGTCCGGGTCCGCGAGCTGGTCCTCCAGGATGGAGTCCAGCGCGGCGCGGTGCTCCGGGTCCGAAATGGGCGTGACCACCTCGACCCGGGTGGAGAGGTTCCGGGTCCGCCAGTCCGCGGAGCCGATGAAGTACTCGGGCCGGCCCGCGTTGGCGAAGCGGAAGATGCGGGCGTGCTCCAGGAAGCGCCCCAGGATGCTGATCACGCGGATGTTCTCGCTGTAGCCCGGGACGCCGGGGCGGAGCGAGCAGATCCCCCGCACGATCAGGTCGATGCGCACGCCGGCGCGCGAGGCGCGGTAGAGCGCGGCGATCACCTCGCGGTCGGCCAGGCCGTTGATCTTGACGCGGATGTGCCCGCCGCGCCCGTAGCGCGCGTGCTCCGCCTCGCGCGCGATCAGCTCCAGGAAGCGCTCGCGCATGTTGAACGGGGCCACCAGGAGCTCCCGGAAGCCGGCGTCCTCCTCCTCGCCCGTGAGCAGCGAGAAGAGGTGCGCCGCGTCGGCGGCCAGCACCGGATCGGCGGTGAGGAGACCCAGGTCGGTGTACGCGGCGGCGGTCGAGGCGTTCAGGTTCCCGGTGCCGATGTACACGTAGCGACGCGTCTCCCCGTCCTCCCGCCGCACCACCAGCGCCACCTTGGCATGGATCTTCTGCCCCGGAACCCCGTAGACGACGCGGATGCCGGAGGCGCGGAGGTAGTGCGCCCACTCCACGTTGCGCTGCTCGTCGAAGCGCGCGGTGAGCTCCACCAGCGCCACCACCTCCTTCCCCTTCTCGCTCGCCCGCCGCAGCGCCTCCACGATGCGCGAGGAGCGGTTGGTGCGGTACAGCGCCAGCCGGATGGAGAGCACCTCCGGGTCCTCCGCCGCCTCCAGGAGGAAGCGCTCCACCGTCCCCTCGAAGTTGTGGTAGGGGAAGTGGACCAGCACCTCGCGCTCCCGGAGCGCCCCGGCCACGGAGGCCGCCGCCCGGAGGGGGTCGCTCCCCCGGAAGGGCGGATAGCCCAGCTCCGGGCGCGGGAGGCCGGAGATCTCCCGCAGCGCGCGCAGGTCCATCAGCCCGTCCACCGCGTGCACATCGGCGTCCTCCAGGGTGACCGGGGAGTCGCGCGACTCGTCGCGCAGCTCGCGCACCAGGCGGCGGCGGATGTCGGGCGCCGTCCCCTCCTCCACCTCCAGCCGCACCACGGGGCGGAAGGGGCGCTTCGCCAGCTCCTCCTCTACGGCCTGCAGCAGATCCTCCACCGCCTCGTCCCTGGGGACGCGCAGCTCGGCGCTCCGGGTGACCCGGAAGAGGCAGGCGTGCAGCACCTCGGCGCCGGGGTACAGCTCGCGCAAGTGGATGCGGACCACCTCCTCCAGCGGGAGGAACCGGCCGCCGCCCGGGAGCGCCACCAGGCGCGGCAGGTCGCCCGGGAGCGGGACGACGGAGAAGTGGTTCTCCCGGTCCTGGGGGTCGCGCACCAGCACGGCGAGCGCCGGGCGGAGGTTGCGGATGTGCGGGAAGGGGTGCCCCGGCCCGGCGGCGAGAGGCACCAGGCGCGGGTGGACCTCGTCGCGGTAGTAGCCACGCAGGAAGTTGCGGTCCTCCGCGGCGAGCGCGTCCGCGCGGACGACTTGGATCCCGTGCTCCGCCAGCTCGGGGAGGAGGACGTCTCGGAGCAGGTCGTACGCGCGGCGGGCCAGGTCCCGGGCGCGGGCGCGCATGGCGTCCAGCTGCTCGGCGGCGGTGGCGCCGTCCATGGTGCGCTTGCGGCTCCCCGCCGCGGCCTGCTGCTTGAACCCGGCCACCCGCACCCGGAAGAACTCGTCCAGGTTGGCGCCGAAGATGGAGACGAAGCGGACGCGCTCGAAGAGGGGGGTGCGGGGATCCTCGGCCAGGACCAGCACGCGGCGGTTGAAGGCCAGCGTGCTCAGCTCCATGTTCAGCAGCGAGCCCGGGGGGAGCTCGTCCCCGGGGTCGCCCCGCGCGCCGGACTCCAGGCGAGAGGCCGGGTGCACCTCCGGGAAGCCGTCCTGGCCGGTGCCGGGGTGGAGCGAGGTGCTCCCGTTGACCTCCGAGGGCCCGGGCCGCCGGGGCCGCGCGGGGCGGGTGCCGTCGCCGGCCAGGACCACGCGGGCGCGCTCCGGCCGCTCCTCCGTGGTGGGGCGCAGCCCGTACGC
>DASYWD010000526.1 GCA_035936415.1 Longimicrobiaceae bacterium | reverse complement strand
GCGGGGGACCCCGCGGGTGACCGCGGCGGTGGCCCGCAGGAAGAGCACGTCCCCGGAAAGCGTCGGGTTGGATTCGTAGGCGGTCTCCAGGAGCACCCGCCCCACCCCCGACGCGACCCCCACCCGCCAGCGGTCCACCTCCTCCTCCAGCGGGGCCTCGACGCGCCCGGTGAGGTCGAGCGAGCGGTTCAGCCCCGCCGCGCCGCCCAGGTGCAGGCGGAGGCTGGAGTCCAGGTGCCAGCGGGGGCCGGTGGAGGGAAGGAAGGTGACGGCGCCCGAGCCGGGGTAGGCGATCCCTCCGCTCACCCCTCCGGAAACGGTTCCCCCGGCATGCTTCTGCAGGGAGGCGCGCGCGAAGGAGCGGTACATCCCCTGGACCTCGGCCACCCACGACGGCGCGGGGAGGACGCTGGCGCCGCCGTAGGGCCGGTACTCCACCCCGGCGGTGTCCGCCACGCGGTCCACTCCGCCCAGGAGGGTCAGCCAGCGCGTGGCGCCGTGCCGCAGGTCGAAGTAGGCGGCCGACTCGCATTCGATGCGCTGCGGGCACGCGCCGGCGCCCGCGGCGTACTGCCAGCGACCTTCGGGGATCTGGAGGACGGGGACGAGGTAGACCACCTGCGACTCCACCCGCTCGCCCGCGGGGCCGTAGAGCCGCACCTGCACGGGGGTGCTCCCGTACTGGAGCGGGACGGAGAGGGGGCTCGCGGCGGAGGCGTCGGAGAAGCCGAGGAGGCGCCCGTTCTGGTACAGCTCGTACTCCCACCCCGGCGGGAGCCGGGGGGCGAAGACCGCCTCGCCGAAGAGGGCGTCGCGGGCGAAGGGGGCGTTGGTGACGCCCACGCCGCGGAGGGAGCGGGCGCGGAGCCCCTCCGTCACGAAGTCGCCGACGCGGAGCTGCCGGAGCAGGTCGGAGCCCGGGAAGACCCGCAGGTAGCTCCCGGTGAGCTCGCCGAGCGCCGGGTCGCCCGCGGTGCGCGCGTTCACGCTGGCGCCCACCTGCAGCATCCCGCCGAGCACGCCCACCCCCGTGCGGGCGTAGGCATGGGAGGGGAGGACGGCGTCCGGGAAAAGGGAAGAGACGCCCCACTCCAGCACGCCGCCGCCGGTGCGCGGGCGGAACGCCACGGCTCCGGCCTGCCGGGAGGCTTCGGGGCGGCGGGCGAGGAGCAGCTCCCGCTCGCGGCGCTCGCGGATGGAGAGCCGCTCCTGCCGCGGGAAGGGCGGATCCCGCGTGAGGACCACCCGCAGCACGGATTCGTCCACCTCGGCCTCCGCCTCCAGCAGCAGCGCGACCGCGGCGGCGGAAAGGTGGATCTCCCCCGCGCTCGTGACGGCGTCGTCGTCCCCGAGCGGGGTGCGCTCCGCGGCGGTGACGGTGCGCCGGGGGAGGTCGAGCGTCGCCGTCCCCCGCCCGCGCGGCCGTGCGACGGTGGCGCGCCCGCGCTCCGGGTCGACCTCGAAGGGTGCGCCGGTCAGCTCCAGGACGGGAGCGAGGGGGAGGAGGACCTTCCCCTCGGGGGTGAGAAGCGCGGGGAGGCTGAGCGGCGGGACCCCCGGAACCAGCACCTCGTAGATGCCAGGCTCGTATCCGGGGGGGGCTTCCTGCGCGCGGGCGGGGGAGAGGGCGAGGAGGAGTGCGCCCAGCAGGAGGAGAAAGAGCCGGACGGGGTGCGGCGCTGCGCTCAGTTCACGACCAGGACCACGCCGACGGTGCCGGTGTACCGCCCCGGCCGCTGTCCCGCCGCCTGGGGGAGCGCCTGCCCGCCGATGTACACCGAGTACTGGTCGTACAGGTACACCCTGCGCCCGGGCTTGTAGCGCTCGGGCGTGTCGTTGAAGGTGGGGGTGGCCACCGGGTTCCAGGCGATGAACGACGCGATCTCGCAATTGCCGCTGTTGTCGATTTCGCAGAGCCCCGCGTAGTCCCCGTTGAAGGAGAGCGGGAGGGTGGCTCCGTCCGGGCCGGTGAGCGCGGCCGGGAGGTTGAAGCTGATGGAGATGGACTTCCGGTTCCTGACCCCCGAGAGCCGCCATTCCCCGCCGGCGGGCGTCCTCGGCAGCACGGTGACGGAGGCCGTCCCCGGCGGGATCGAGCCGAAGGTGAGCGGCTTCACCCCGACCCCGGTGAGCGGCGGCTCCAGGATGGTGGCCGAGACGAGCAGGCTCCCCGTGGCCGCGGGCCTGGGCGCCTGCCCCGCCAGGGGCGCGGCGAGGCCCAGCAGCGCGGCCGCGAGAGCCGGACAGAGGCGGAGGAGGCGCACGGGCGGCGCCTAGCGGACCGGGACGGTGCCCGCGACCGGCGCCGCACGCACGGGTCCGGACGCGGGGAGGTCCGGCCGCTCGGTATCCAGCGTATAGCGGACGGTGTACCCGGGGCGGAGCCCGCCGGCGGGCACGGGGAAGACGAAGCGGCGCCGGAGGGACCGGTAGACGGCCACGGCGTCCTCCACCTCCGACTGCACGCGGCCGTCGGGCGCGACGAGCTGTGCGCGGATCCTACCAAGATAGGCAGCGTTCCCCTCGCGCGCCACGTCCAGGGTGAGCTGCACGCCCTCGGGAGTGGTCTCGGCGCGGGCGTCCCGCACGGCGACTCCGGTGTGGACCGGGCCCTTGCGGAACATCAGCGCGGTGGCGATGACCGTCTCCACGTTGAGCTGCATGCGCACGTCGCCGCTGGTCTGCTCGATGGGCGGCTGCCCGCCGCGCGCGCGGACCAGGACGCGGCCCCAGTACTCGCCGTCGGGGAGGTCGGCCGGGGGCTGCACCAGCACGCGGAGCACCTGGCGCTGCCCGGGCTGGAGGACCAGCCGCCGCGGGAAGGCCCGCGCCCAGGGGACGATGGAGGGCTCGCCCGGCGCGGCGCTGTCGGCGAGCTCCACGTGCACGGTGCCGTTCGCGTCGGAGACGGGGTAGCCGAAGCCGAAGGAGACCTCCACCTCTTCGGGGAGGGTCCCGCCGTTGTAGAGGGTGAGGGTGCCGGTGCGGGTGCGGGAGTCGATGAACAGGGCCGACGGGCTCACGGTCACCGCAGCCGCCCGCGTCGCGAGCCCCAGGAGGAGCAGCGCGGCGAGCAGCACGGGCCGCCGGACGCCGGGACGGGAAAGTGGGAAACCGCGCATCGCCTTGTTCTCGCTCCTGGTCCTTCGAGGTCTGCCGCGCGCCCCCCGTGCTCCGGGCGGGCGCCGTGTGGCTACGTTCCCGGGGTGGTGGCGACGATCACGATGGTCGCCGTGTACCTGCCCGCGGGCTGGTCCTGCGCCGGGAGCGCGGTGCCTCCGAGGAGGACCCGCACCGCCCCCTGGCTCGCGTTCAGCTTGACCCGGCTCGTCTCCAGCGGGTTGAGCGGGACGAGGCCGGAGGAGGAGTTCTTGAGGAGGGCGCCGTCCCTCGCGCCGAAGCGGAGCGGGATGCGGGCCCCGGAAGGGGAGACCATCGCCTGCGGGAGCATGAAGGAGAGGTCCACCCACCCCTCTCCCGTGAGGACCACCTCGGCCCTCCGGGCGCCGTCGCCTACGCCGACCGCTTCCGCGACCCCCGGAAGGAGCGACCCGAAGGTCAGCCCCTGGGTGGGGACGGCCTCCAGGCCGGCCGCGGAGGCCTGGGCTTCCGCGCGTCCCCCGAACGACAGGCAGAAGGCGAGGATCAGCGCGCTGGAGATCAGACGGCCCATCCTCGCCCCCGCCATGGTGGAAGGATCAGTTCGCGGTCGCGGTGATCCGGATGAACCCGCTGTACGTGCCCGGGATCGCGTTGGTCTGCGCGGCGGTCAGCGAGCCGTTGAAGATCACGTACTCGGTCTGCACGGTGGCGGGAGCCGTGAGGGTGAGGACCCCCGTGCTGGCCGTCGCGGGCGCGCAGCTGGAGAAGGCGCTCACGATCGCCGTGGTGGTGCTGCCGACGCCGCAGGTGAACGCGGGCTGGAGGGTCTCCGTGCCGCCGCCGCGGGTCAGCAGACCGGTGTTGCCCGCGTCCGGGAGGGTGAAGATCACGCCCACGTTGCGGCTGAGGGCGATGTGGCCGGAGCCGGTGGCGGCCTGTCCCGGGGTGATGGAGCCGAACGACAGGGCGCTGGAGGTGCCGAAGTTCAGGACCGTCGGGATGTCGGCGCTGGCGCTGATGGACCCGTTCACCTGCGCCGAGGCCATGGCGGGAAGGGCCAGGGAGGCGGCGGCGGCGAGGACGAGAGCGGACTTCTTCATGGTGGGTCTCCTGGGTGGGCTGGGGATGAGAACTGCTCGGACGCCGGACTGCTACGGGTGCGGAGGGCCGGTGTGGCGCCTCGCTCGGGCTGTCGTCGGTGTCGCACAATTCTACGTTTTTGCCCGGCCCAGTCAACGGAAAGCTAAGTCGTTGCGACGCAGCGAAATGGGTGTGCCGTCCGGGGGGCTCCCGCCGACGGCGTTCCCGTTCGGGAACCAAAAATGTTCCCGAACGGGAACGGAGCGCCGCCTCAACGCATGGCTGCGACCACCAGTTCGTTCTCGCTCACCGTGTTGTAGAAGTGGGGGGAGATGCGGACGTACTCGCCGCGCCTGTCCACGATGATGTTCCGCTCCGCGAGGGCGGCCACGGTGGCGGCGGAGTCCGCGACGCGCGCCGTCACGATGCCGGAGCGGCGCTCCCGCTCCGCCGCGATCCGCAGCTCGAAGCCGGCCTCGCGCAGCCGCTTCACGAGGTCTTCGGTGAGCGCGTCGATCCGCGCGCGGATGCGCTCCATCCCCACCTCCAGGACGATCTCCAGCCCCCCGAGCGCGGAGTAGACGGTCGGGACGGCGGGCGTCCCCAGCGAAAACCGCGCGGCGTCGGCGCGGGGCCGGAAGGCGTCGGTTGCGAAGGCGAACTGGTCCTCCGCCCCGAACCAGGAGACCACGGTGGGGACCAGCTCCGGGATGCGCTCCTCGCGCACCCAGAGGAAGGCCAGGCCGGGCCCGCCCAGGAGCCACTTGAGCGGCCCGCCCACGTACACGTCGGCCCCGGAGGCGCGCGGGTCCACGGGGATCTGCCCGACGGCCTGGTACCCGTCCACCAGGAAGAGCGCGCCGGCGTCCCGCGCCGCCTTCGCGATGGGCTGCAGGTCCTGGACGTAGCCGGTGCCGTAGAAGACGTGGCTGGTCGCCACGATCGCGGTGCGCTCGTCCACGTACTCCGCCCAGCGCTCGGGCGCGATGCCGACCCCGTCGTCGCTGGGTACGACCACCACCTCCACCTCGGGCTTCGCGAGCCACTGGTACACCAGGGTGGGGAAGTCCAGCTCCGCCACCACCACGCGGTTGCGCTTCCGGTAGTCCACCGCGGAGGCCACGGAGGAGAGCGCGGCGGAGACGCTGGGGGAGAAGGCGACCTCGGCTTCGTGGGCGCTCCACAGCTCCGCGACCTTCACGCGCAGGTCGCCGATTCGCCCCAGCCAGAGCTCGTACCAGGCGGAGGCGCCCATGGTGTTCCAGAGCGCCTGGTACTCACCCAGGTACCCCATGGACCGCCGCGAAAGCGCGCCCAGCGAGCAGGAGTTGAGGTAGGTGCGGGTCTGCAGGATGGGGAACTCAGTGCGCCAGCGCTCCAGCTCCGGGTGCGGGACGGCGCTCATTCGGCGCTGCCCGCGTCCAGCGCCACGGGGCCCTCGGCGTTGAGCCGGTCCAGGGTGTCCACGGCGCGGCGGAGGTGGGGGATCACGATGGAGCCCCCCACCACCAGCCCCACGGAGAAGGTCTCGAACAGCTCCTCGTCCGTGACCCCTTCCTCCTTGCAGCGGACCAGGTGGTAGGTGACGCAGTCATCGCAGCGGAGCACCATGGAGGCCACCAGCCCCAGCAGCTCCTTGGTCTTCACGTCCAGCGCGCCGCTCTCGTAGGTGCGGGTGTCGAGGGCGAAGAAGCGCTTGATCTCCAGGTTGCCGGCCTCCAGGATGCGCTCGTTCATGCGCTCGCGGAAGCGGCGGAACTCTTCGAGCCGGTCGGACATCGGGCGGGACTCCGGGTTCGGGTGTGGCGGCCAAGTTGCCGGTCCCGTGGGGTGCGCGTCAAGGCGGGGAGGAACAGCAGGTCGCACGCAGAGGAAGCAGAGGAAGCAGAGGAAAAGCGGAGAGTGCCGTTCCTCTGCTTCCTCTGCTTCCTCTGCGTGAGCCAATCAGTTCCTGCCCATGCTCGCGCGGGAGTTGATTATCCGGTGGAGCCCCTCGTTCATGCGAGGCGCGCCGAAGTTGATGAGCAGGCCGATGGGGAGGTCCAGCAGGCGGAGGTAGGTGAGCACCTGCTTTCCATGCACCGCCGCGAGCTTCTCCTGTGATTTCAGCTCCACCAGCACCCTCCCCTCCACGAGCAGATCCGCGCGGAAGCCGTTCTCGAACCGCATGCCGTCGAACTCGAACGAGACCGGTACCTGCCGCTCCACGCGCCGGCCACTCCGCTCCAGTACTCGCGCCAGCACCGTTTCGTAGACGGACTCCAGCAGCCCCGGACCGAGACGCGTGTGGAGGTCGTAGGCTGCCTCGACGATCTCTCCGGTGATGGCGTTGATGTCCTGCATGAGGAGAGCGGGGATTGGTGAGTGATGCCGCGTGGCGGGAGTATCGGCAGCCGCCGCAAGTTTCTTGTTCCCGGCCGTCGGCGGCACTACCGTAGAGAGGACGTCCCGCTCGTACGGTCACGCCCGACCAGGAGGGTGCCGGAATGGGTCCCACCGACGTCTCCGATCCGCACTACTACCACCGCGTGGTCGACTGCCAGTGGGCGTGCCCCGCCCACACGAACGTCCCGGAGTACATCCGCCTCATCGCGCAGGGGCGGTACACCGAGGCGTACCTGGTCAACCGCGACTCCAACGTGTTCCCCGGGGTCCTGGGCCGCACCTGCGACCGGCCGTGCGAGCCGGCCTGCCGGCGGGGCCGGGTGGACGGGAAGCCGGTCGCCATCTGCCGGCTCAAGCGCGTCGCGGCCGACCTGCGCGACGACGTGTCGGCCCACCTCCCCCCCGCCCCCGTCGTCGGCAACGGGCGCCGCGTGGCCCTGGTCGGCGCGGGGCCGGCGTCTCTCACCGTCTGCAACGACCTCCTCCCGCTGGGCTACCACTGCGTGGTCTTCGAGAAGCTGGACCGCGCGGGGGGGCTGATGCGCACCAACATCCCCTCGTTCCGGCTCCCCGCGCGGGTCCTGGACGAGGAGATCGCCATGATCGTGGACCGCGGCGTGGAGGTGCGCTACGGGACCCCGGTGGAGAGCATGCGCGCGCTGCTGGAGGAGGGGTGGGACGCCGTCTTCGTGGGGAGCGGCGCCCCGAAGGGGAAGGAGCTGGAACTCCCCGGACGGTGGGACACGGACCGCGTGCACGTGGGGATCGAGTGGCTGGAAGCGGTCCACTTCGGCCACGTGGAGCGGATCGAGCCGCGGGTGCTGGTGATCGGCGTGGGGAACACGGCGATGGACTGCTGCCGCACCGCCAAGCGCCTGGGCGCCACCGACGTGAAGGTGATGGCCCGGCGCGGGCGGGCCCACTTCAAGGCGTCGCCCTGGGAGCTGGAGGACGCCGAGGAGGAGCAGGTCGAGATCGTGGAGGACCACTCTCCACGGCGCTTCCTGGTGGAGGACGGGCGGCTGGTGGGGATGGAGTTCGACCGGGTCCGCTGGGTGCAGGGCGAGGACGGGCGGCAGCGGAGCGAGACGCTGGAGACGGTGGCGATCCCGTGCGACGCCGTCATCGTGGCGATCGGGCAGGAGAACGCCTTCCCCTGGATCGAGCGGGACGCCGGGATCGAGTTCGACGGGCAGGGGATGCCCGTGGTGGACCGCACGACCATGCAGAGCACCCTGCCGGGCGTCTTCTTCGGCGGGGACGCGGCGTGGGGGCCGGAGAACATCATCTGGGCGGTTGAGCACGGGCACCAGGCCGCGATCTCCATCCACCAGCACTGTAAGGGGGAGCCCCTGGCCGCGCGGCCGGCGCAGGGGATGAACCTGGTCTCGGCGAAGCTGGGGATGCACTCCTGGGCGTACAGCAACGCCTACGACGAGTCGCAGCGTGCGAAGATGGTGCACGTGGGGCTGGAGACGCGCTTCGCGCACCTGGCGACGGAGGTGGAGCTGGGGTTCACGCCGGAGCAGGCTGCCCGCGAGGTGGAGCGCTGCCTGAACTGCGACGTGCAGACGCACTTCACCGCGCAGCTCTGCATCGAGTGCGACGCCTGCCTCGACATCTGCCCCACGAGCTGCCTCACCATCACCCTGGACGGCGACGAGCCGGATCTGCGCACCCGCCTGGCCGCGCCCGCCCTGAACCCCGACCAGCCCCTCTACGCCTCCGCCCCGCTCCCGCAGACCGGGCGCATCATGGTGAAGGACGAGGACGTCTGCCTGCACTGCGGCCTCTGCGCGGAGCGCTGTCCCACCGCCGCGTGGGACATGCGCATCTCCGACCTCCTCCTCCCCTACGCCGGAAGGCCCGCATGCCCGAGCCACGCGTGAGCGCGATCGCCGTCGCGGTGCCGTACGGGAACGGGGGGGCGCCGGCCGAGCCGCGGGTCAACGACCTCGCCTTCCGCGTGGCGACGGTGAACGGCACCGGGTCGGCGAGCGCCAACAGCCTCCTCCTGCAGGCGATCTTCCGGATGGGGATCCCCGTCTCGGGGAAGAACGTCTTCCCCTCCAACATCCAGGGGCTGCCGACCTGGTACGAGATCCGGGCGAGCGGGGCGGGGCACACGGCGCGCACGCCGGAATTCGACCTCGTCGTGGCCCTGAACCCCGCGACCGTGGCGTGCGACGTCGCGGAGGTCCGGAGCGGCGGGTGGGTGCTGTACGATTCCTCCTGGCCGATGGACGCGGCGCTGCGGCGCGACGACGTGGCCTTCCTGGGCGTGCCCCTGGGGGCGATGTGCGTGCAGGCGTTCGAGGGGAGCCGCGAGCGCACGCTGATGAAGAACATCGCCTACGCGGGGGCGCTGGCGGCGCTCCTGGAGATCGAGACGGAGGTGCTGGAGGAGATGCTCCGGGAGCGCTTCGGGCGCAAGCCGAAGCTGGTGGAGTCCAACCTCCGCGCCCTTCGGCTGGGCCACGACTACGCGCGGGAGCACTTCGACTGTCCGCTCCCGGTCCGGCTGCGGCGGATGGACGCCACGCGCGGGCAGGTGATGCTGGACGGCAACTCGGCGGCCGCGCTCGGCTGCCTCTACGCGGGGGCGACGGTGGGGGCCTGGTATCCCATCACCCCGTCCACCTCGCTGATGGACGCGTTCACCGGGTTCTGCGAGCGGTTCCGGGTGGACCCGGAGACGGGAGCGAAGCGCTTTTGCATCGTCCAGGCGGAGGACGAGCTGGCGGCGGCGGGGGTCGTGATCGGCGCCGGGTGGGCGGGGGCGCGGGCCTTCACGCCGACCTCCGGCCCGGGGATCTCGCTGATGAGCGAGTTCATCGGGCTGGCCTACTACGCGGAGGTCCCGGCCGTCTTCTTCGACGTCCAGCGCACCGGCCCCTCCACCGGGATGCCGACGCGCACGCAGCAGGGCGACCTGATGCTGCTGGCGTTCGCGTCGCACGGGGACACGAAGCACGTCGCCCTCTTCCCGGCCGACCCGGCGGAGTGCTTCGACTTCGCGGTGCGGGCGTTCGACTTGGCGGAGCGCTTCCAGACGCCGGTCTTCGTGGCGCTGGACCTGGACATCGGGATGAACGACTGGATGGTCCCGCGCCTGTCGTGGGACGACGCCTACCGCCCCGACCGGGGGAAGGTGCTGGACGCGGAGGCGCTGGAGCGCATCCAGAAGTTCAGCCGCTACCTGGACGTGGACGGCGACGGGATCGCGGCGCGGACCCTCCCGGGGGTCCACCCGAAGGGCGCGTACTTCGTGCGCGGGAGCGGGCACGACAAGCACGCCGCCTACACGGAGGACGCGGAGGCGTACCGGGAGGTGGTGGACCGCATCCGCCGCAAGGTGGAGGGCGCCGCGGAGGCCGTGCCCGCGCCGGAGGTGCACGGCCGGCCGGGGGCGCGGGTGGGGATCGTCTCCCTGGGCGGGTGCCACCGGGCGGTGCTGGAGGCCGTGGCACGGCTGGCGGAGCGGGGGATCGAGGCCGCCTACCTGCGCCTCCGCGGCTTCCCCTTCGCGGCGTCGGTCCGGGAGTTCATCGACGCGCACGAGCAGGTGTTCGTGGTGGAGCAGAACCGCGACGCGCAGCTCCGCTCGCTGCTGGTGCTGGAGACGGGGGTGGCGCCGGACCGGCTGGTCCCGGTGCTGGACTACGGCGGGGTGCCGATGAGCGCGCGCGCGGTGCTGGACGGCATCGTCCCCCACCTCGCCATCTACGCTTCGGAGGAGGCGGTGCCCGCATGACCTCGATCGCCAAGCCGCCGGTCCGCCACCCCGGGCTGGCCCCGAACGCGCTGGGACTCACGCGCCGCGACTACGAGGGGGCGATGTCCACCCTCTGCGCCGGGTGCGGGCACGACTCCATCACCGCCGCGCTCGTGCAGGCGGCCTTCGAGCTGGAGCTGCCGCCGCACCGGGTGGCGAAGCTGAGCGGGATCGGGTGCTCGTCCAAGACGACCGCGTACTTCATGCGCCAGGCGCACGGCTTCAACTCGGTGCACGGGCGGATGCCCTCGGTGGCGACGGGGGCGGGGGCGGCCAACCGGGAGCTGGTGCTGATCGGGATCTCCGGGGACGGCGACTCGCTCTCCATCGGCCTGGGGCAGCTCTGCCACGTCATCCGCCGCAACCTGGACATGACGTACGTGCTGGAGAACAACGGGGTCTACGGCCTGACAAAGGGCCAGTTCTCGGCGTCGGCGGACATCGGGTCGCGGGCCAAGAAGGGCGCGGCGAACCGGCACCGCCCCATCGACCCGGTGCTGCTGGCGCTGACCCTGGGGGCCACCTTCGTTGGGCGCGGCTTCTCGGGCGACAAGGCGCAGCTCGTCCCGCTGCTGAAGGCGGCGATCGTTCACCGGGGGTTCGCGCTCCTGGACGTGGTGTCGCCGTGCGTCACCTTCAACGACCACGAGGGCTCGACGAAGAGCTACGCGTCCGTGCGGGAGCGGCAGGTGGAGCTGGCGCCGGTGGACTTCGTCCCGATCCGGCGCGAGATCCAGGCGTCGTACGAGGAGGGCGCGGCGCTCTCGGTGCGGATGCACGACGGGAGCATCGTGCGCTTCCGCAAGGTGGGGGAGGGGTACGATCCCACCGACCGCGACGCGGCGTACGCGCAGGTCCGCCGGCTGCAGGAGGGCGGCGAGCTGGCGACGGGGCTGCTGTACGTGGACCCCGGGGCGGAGGACATGCACGCGCTGAACGGGACGGACGCGCGGCCGCTGGTGGAGGCGCCGTACGAGGAGCTGTGCCCGGGGCGGGCGGCGCTGGAGGCGCTGCAGGAGGAGTGGGTGTAAGGACCCCCTCCCCAACCCCTCCCCGCAAGGGGGGGCTTTTTGTTTCGTGCGGGCCGGGGGGCGGTGCGCCGGGAGACGGCGGCCCTGCTCTACGCGTAGTCCCAGTGGACCACGGCGAACGAGTCCAGGGTCAGCTCCGTGTCGGCGAAGACCAGCGCGGTGTGCAGCCATTCTGCCTGCTCGGGCTTGACGACCTCCTTCTCCGGGGAGGCCGACCGCTTCGTCTGCACGAAGGCGAATTCGTCGCCCCGCCACGCGAAGAGATCCCAGCATCCCTTGTAGCGCCCCTTGCTGCGCGAGGCGATCCGCGCCAGCAGCTGCCGCGGCTCCGCGTCCTCGATGGGCCGGCTCCGCTGCTCTGTGCGCGGGACGTCGCTCCAGTGGGTGAGGTACTTCCACACCTCGCCCCTGGCGCTGTAGGTGTTCACCCACCGCCCGCTCCACCCGTCCTTTTCCAGCAGCCGCAGGACGGCGAGCTCCGCGAACAGGTGCTCGCCGTCCAGGTCGATCATCCCGGCCGCCTTCTTCCCGAAGTCGTCCACGAAGGCGGATCCCTGCCACCGGGGGAGGCGCAGCGAGACTCCGGCGACGTCGCCCACGATCCTGCCGCCCAGCAGGTGGATGGGCGCCTTGAGGGGGACACGATAGCCGGGCCGGTCGGCATAGGGGGCGAGTGCCTCCAGCCAGGCGGGGGCGTTCGGTGCGGAATCGGTCATGGGAGAGGACGCGGGGAGCGAGGAGCCCGGAACGTCGCGGATCGGCGGCGGACGGACGGCGAGATGCGGCCGGAGACGCCGGAGTATCGGACAAGGTGGCGGCGAGCGGCCGATTCCGCCACCCGGCGGGCGACGTCGGCGCCGACCGCGCGGGCGGCACGCCCTCCGCCGCTGCGTGTATCACGCCGCATGTCGCAGCAACTCCTTCCTTCGAAATCCGAGTTGTCCGAGCGGATCCGCGCGCGCGCCCTGGAGATGGGGTTCGACGACGTGGGGATCGCGCCCGTGGGCCCCAGCGCGCACGGCGACGCCTACGACCGGTGGATCGCCGCGGGGATGCACGGGGAGATGGCGTACCTGTCGCGGGAGGACGCCGTCGCCAAGCGGAAGGACCCGGCCGTGCTGGTGCCGGGCGTCCGCTCGGCCGTGGTGGTGGCGCTGAACTACTATGCGCCCGAGGACGCGGAGGCGCCGTCGTCGGGGGATCCGTCGCGCTCCGTGTTCGCCCGCTACGCGCGCAACGAGGACTACCACGACATGATGAAGGCGCGGCTGATCGCGCTCCAGGAGTGGATCGCCGCGGAGCTTACCCCGGTGAACGGGCGGGCGTACGTCGACACGGGGGCGGTGCTGGAGCGGGAGCTGGCGCAACGGGCGGGGCTCGGGTGGGCGGGGCGGAATACCATGCTGATCCGGCCGGGGCGGGGGTCGTACTGCTTCCTGGGCGTGGTGCTTCTGGACGTGGAGCTGGAGTACGACGAGCCGTTCGCGGCGGACCGCTGCGGGCGGTGCTCGGCGTGCGTGGACGCCTGCCCCACGGGGGCGCTGCTGGGGCGCGACGACGCGGGCGCGCCGGTGATGGATGCGCGCCGGTGCATCTCGTACCTGACCATCGAGCAGCGCGGGCCGATCCCGCGGGAGCTGCGGCCGCTGATCGGGAACCGGGTCTATGGGTGCGACATCTGCCAGGAAGTCTGTCCCTGGAACAGCTTCTCGTCGGAGACCGACGAGGAGGCGTTCCTTCCGCGTGAGGGAGTGGACGGGGCGAAGTTGATCGAGCTGATGGGGATGACGCAGGAGGAGTTCTCGCGCCGCTTCAAAGGCTCGGCCGTGAAGCGGACGAAGCGGCGGGGGCTGCTGCGCAACGTGGCCGTCGCGCTCGGGAACTGGGGCTCCCCGGAGGCGGTGCCGGTGCTCGCGGCGGCGCTGAACGACGAGGAGCCGCTGGTGCGGGGGCACGCGGCGTGGGCGCTGGGGCGGATCGGAACGGAGGGGGCGCTGGCGGCGCTGCGGGGCAGGGCGGAGGTAGAGGAGGACGCCTGGGTGCGGGAGGAGATCGCGGCGGCGCTGGGTTGCAGTTGACCACCGATGGCCACGGCTGTCAGGACTGGCTGTGAGTTTTGCCCTTGGGCGTCCACACCGAGACAGCAGGTGGAGGTGTCCGTGATCACCACCGCGCGGAGGTTATTGCCGCTGGCGATGCGTCCCGCGATTCGGCATTATACTGATTGTGTGCCCGCAAACTGGAGATACCCGGCGTCAGGGAGTCGCGCCTGCGCCCCCTTCCTGTCGAGCCTACCCACCGCGCGCTCGGTAATGCGTTCGCGCGTGCCGTTGAGATCGGTAGCGGCTGGTGATTGCTCAGCCGGATCGGCGTCCGGCTGTTCGCGTTGGGCGCTCTCCCGGATCCCCGCCTGGAATACAGATCGAGCGGGCACGCGTCGGTTCTCGCGATGAAGCAGATGCCTGTTCAGTTCGCTCGGGGCTGATGGCTGCCAGTTCCAGCCGCCGCACGGCGAAGGCGCAGCGTAGTTAGGGGCACGCGTGAGCATCAGGTGGCTGCTCCTATGATGCAGCACCGGCGCGGTACGAGATGAGCCACTTTCGGCAAGGCAGAATCGGGTGACCAGAAACGAGCTGAGTGAACGGGACATCTGCACCCGGTTCATCACGCCGGCGATTATGCAGGCAGGCTGGCAGCCGCATCAGGTGCGCGAGGAAGTAAACCTAACCGCCGGCCGTGTGCTGGTGCGGGGCAAGCTCGCCACCCGCGTCCGCAACCCCGAAGCGAAGGGCGGCCCCAGGCGAGCCGACTTTGTGCTCTACGCGCGGCCCACCCTGCCCATCGCCGTCGTGGAAGCGAAGCAGGCCCGCTTTGGCGTGGGGCAGGGCATGCAGCAAGCGCTCGCCTACGCGGAGATGCTGGATGCGCCTTTCGCCTTCAGCAGCAACGGCAGCGGCTTTCTGCTTCACGACCGCACCGGCCTCACGCAGCCGGCGGAGCGGGAACTGCAGCTGAGCGAGTTCCCTTCGCCGAACGACCTATGGCCGCTGTACCAGCAGTGGAAGGGCCTGTCCACTCCGGGCGCCATCAACCTCATCGATCAACCCTTCCATACCGATGCCAGCGGGCGGGAGCCACGCTACTACCAGCGCGTGGCCATCAACCGCGCCATCGAGGCGATCGCGAAGGGGCAGCAGCGGGTTCTGCTGGTGATGGCTACCGGTACGGGCAAGACGTACACGGCCTTCCAGATTATCTGGCGGCTATGGAAGTCGAGGGCCAGAAAGCGGATCCTGTTTCTGGCCGACCGCAACATCCTGATCGACCAGACCATGCAGCAGGACTTTGCCCCTTTCGGCGAGGTCATGCACAAGGTCACCAACCGGGAGGTTCGGAAGAACTACGAGATCTACCTGGCCCTCTACCAGGCCGTGACCGGACGGGAGGAGTGGAAGCAAATCTATCGGCAGTTCCCGGCGGACTTCTTCGATCTTGTCGTCATCGACGAGTGCCATCGGGGCAGCGCTGCCGAGGACTCCGCCTGGCGCGAGGTGTTGGACTACTTCAGCGGCGCCACGCACCTGGGGCTCACGGCCACCCCCAGGGAAACCAGGGAGATCAGCAACATCACCTACTTCGGCGATCCGGTCTACAGCTATTCGCTCAGGCAGGGGATCGAGGATGGCTTCCTGGCGCCCTACAAGGTCATCCGCATCGCCACGGACGTGGACGCCGTGGGCTATACGCCAGAGAAGGACAAGACGGACAAGCTGGGCCAGACGGTGGAGCAGCGTCAGTACAACACGAAGGACTTCGATCGCGGCCTGGTGCTGGAAGCCCGCACGCGGCTGGTCGCCCGCAAGGTGTGGGAGTACCTGCAGGCCATCGATCCCATGGCCAAGACCATCGTGTTCTGCGAAAACCAGGACCACGCGGAGCGTATGCGTCAGGAGCTGGTGAGGATCATTCCGGCGGCGGCCGGCAACCGCCGCTACGTCATGCGCATCACCGGCGACGACAACGAGGGCAAGGCCCAGGTTTCCTACTTCATCGACAACGACGAGCCGTACCCCGTCATCGCCACCACGTCGAAGCTGCTGGCCACGGGGGTTGACGCCAAGACCTGCAAGCTGATCGTCCTGGATCAGAACGTGAACTCCATGGCCGAGTTCAAGCAGATCATCGGTCGGGGTACCCGCCTGCGCGAGGACTACCAGAAGCTCTTCTTCACCATCATGGACTTCCGGGGCGTCACGCGCCTGTTCGCCGACGCGGACTTCGACGGTGAGCCCGTGGTCATTTACGAGCCCCGCCCTGACGATCCGGTGGTGCCGCCCGAGCCCACGAGCGGGCCGTCCATCGATGAGCCAGAGGTGCCCTGGGGAAGCAGCCCGACCGGCGTTCACGATCCCGCTGACGGCTACGCTGACGGTGGCGGGGGGGACGGCCGCCCCCGGTACGTGATCGACGACGTGGCCGTCCGTGTGGCGGTGGAGCGTTGGCAGTACCTTGATGCCGACGGCAGGCTGATCACCGAGGACTACCGCGTTCTGCTCCGGAACGACATCCGCAGGGTCCTGCAGGACGAGTTCGGCAGCCTTGGCGACTTTCTCCGGCGCTGGAACGGCGCGGAGCGCAAGCAGGCGGTGCTGGAAGAGCTGGCCCGGCACGGCGTGTCGCTGGAGGTCCTGCAGCAGGCCGTGCCCGAGGGCGAGGCGCTCGACGCCTTTGATCTGGTGGCGCACGTTGCGTTCGACCAGGCGCCGCTCACCCGCCGCGAGCGCGCCAGCCAGGTCCGCAAACGCGACGTCTTTGGCAAGTACGGCGAGCAGGCCCGGGCGGTGCTCGAAGCGCTGCTGGACAAGTTCGCCGACCATGGTGTGCAGGACATTGAGGACGCCAGGGTGCTAGAGCTGCCCCCCTTCGATCAGTTCGGCACCCGCACGCAGATCCGGCGCGGCATCTTTGGCGGCGTGGAGCAGTACACGCGGGCCGTGCACGAGCTGGAGCAGGCGCTCTACGAAACACCTGAAAAGAAGCAGGCCTGACGCCCTCGCGCCTGACGAAACGAGAACGGAAGAGATGAACCTCAGCAGCACCATCAAGTCCATTCAGGACATCATGCGCAAGGACGACGGCGTCGATGGCGACGCCCAGCGCCTTGGTCAACTCACCTGGATGCTCTTTCTGAAGGTTTTCGACCAGCGCGAGGACGATTGGGAGGATGACGACCCCGGGTACGAATCCCCGATTCCCGAGCATCTGCGCTGGCGCAACTGGGCCGCGTACGTGGCCGGTCCGGATGGAAAGAAGAAGCCGCAGATCGCCGCCAGCGAGGTGCTGGACGTCGTGAACGAGCTCTTTCGGGAGCTCAAGGCGCTGGACGCCAGCAAGAGCCTGCGGCACAAGGTCGTCCGCAGCGTCTTCGAGGACGCCAACAACTACATGAAGTCCGGCACCCTTCTGCTCGCGGTCATCGAGAAGCTGGAGGCAGCCATCGACTTCCACGACTTCAAGACCCGCGCGAGCCTGGGCGACGTCTACGAGCAGCTGCTCAACGACCTACGGGGGGCGGGCAACGCCGGCGAGTTCTACACGCCGCGCGCGATCACCCAGTTTATGGTGAACCGCGTTAACCCCCGCCTGGACAGGCGCGAGACCGTGCTGGACCCGGCGTGCGGCACCGGCGGCTTTCTGACGGCGGTGATCGACCACTTCCAGTCGCAGATCAGCACCGAATCTGGCGTGGAGAGGCGGCGCGCCATCGAAGAACTGATTCGCGGGATCGAGAAGAAGCCGCTGCCGCACCTGTTGTGCACCACGAACCTGCTGCTGCACGGCATCGAGGTGCCCAGCCAGATCGAGCACCGCAACACGCTGGGGATCGGCTGGAATGATTGGGACCGGAACAGCAGGGTCGAGTGCGTGGTCACCAACCCGCCGTTCGGGGGCTACGAAGATGAGGGCGCGGGCAGCGACTACCCGCCCAACCTGCGCACCCGCGAAACCGCGGACATGTTCATGGCGCTAATCATCAAGAAGCTGCTCAAGGAAAACGGCCGCGCCGCGGTCGTGCTTCCGGACGGCTTCCTGTTTGGTGAGGGCATCAAGAACACCATCAAGCAGATGCTGCTGCGCGACTGCAAGCTGCACACGATCGTCCGCCTGCCCAGGGGCGTGTTCGCGCCGTACACCACCATCAAGACTAACCTGTTGTTCTTTACCCGGGGCGCCACGGTGGATGATGGCACGGAGCACTTTCACACCGACACCATCTGGTTCTACGAGCACCCGTATCCGGCCGGCTACAAGAGCTACAGCAAGACCAAGCCGATCCGCTTCGAGGAGTTCGAGCCGGAAAAAGCGTGGTGGGGCAGCGAAGAGAACGACTTCGCCGACCGCGTGGAGAACGAGTTCGCGTGGAAGGTGGATTTCAGGGCGAAGCGCGAGCGCGCCGAGGCCGCCGCCCGGCCGCACTGGGACCGGGCCGAGGCACTGAGAAACCAGGTTTCAACGCTGGAAAACCATGTGCGCGATCTGCGGGAATCGATCAAGGGCGTTCCGAACGGAACCCAGCGTACCCCGGTCCAGGAGCAGATCGACATCCTGCTGGCGGAGATCGACGGGCTGCGCCTGCAGGCCCGCGATGCCGAGGCGGCCGGCGACCGCATCTACTGGCCGATTTACAACCTGGACCTCAAGAACCCCAACGCGCCCGAAGAGGAAAGCCACGACCCGGACGTGCTGCTGGAAAAGTACAAGACGCTGCTGGGCCAGATCGAAGAAACGGAGAACCAGCTCAGGAGCGAGCTTGCCGCCGCACTGGCGCACCACTTCGTTGGTGAGGACGCCTGATGGACGCGCAGCATTTCCTGACCGAGTTCGGGCACATTGCCAATGCTCTGGGCGGAACTACTCGACTACGAGACTTGATCCTCTCACTGGCGTTCAAAGGCCAACTGTGCCCACATTCTCAGCATTCGAGCGACTCCCTACTCGCGGACATTCAGCGCCTGCGCTTGGCGTTTGACGGTGAGACACGCAAGCAAAGGATTACACGACAGAGTGTCGAAGCAGCCGGCATCGCTGGGCCTTACACCATTCCTGCACATTGGGCGTGGGTAAGTCTCAGTACCGTAGGTCATACTTGGGGGCAGAAGAAGCCTGACGGACCATTCGTCTATATCAACGTTTCTTCAATTGACAGCAAGGATGGAGCACTGTCGGGTAATCTGGAGGTCTTGAGCGCGAGCGCAGCCCCGAGTCGAGCCCGGAAGATCGTGAGGAAGGGGACGATAATCTATTCAACAGTACGTCCCTATCTGCTGAACATTGCAATTGTTGAGCGCGAGTTCGACGAAGAACCAATTGCAAGCACGGCATTCGCAATCGTCCATCCGTGGAAAGGTGTCGAGGCACGTTACCTTTACTATTATCTACGCAGCCCGGCCTTCGTCAGGTATATTGAATCAGTGCAGACCGGTATGGCATATCCGGCCATAAGCGATGAGAAGTTCTATTCCGGATTGGTGCCATTGCCACCATCCGAAGAGCAGGCCCGCATCGTTGCCAAGGTTGATGAGCTGATGGGCTTGTGCGACCAGCTGGAAGCGCAGCAGCAGAATCGCCGCAAGCTGCGGAATACCCTGCGCCAGTCGGCACTGGATGCCGTCGTCACCGCGGCCAACTCGGAGGACCTGCAATCGGCGTGGGCTCGACTGGCAGAGAACTTTGAAACGCTGTTCAGCGCACCAGAGGATGTGGGTTCGCTCCGTTCAGCGTGCGTGGAACTGGCTATTCGTGGCGAGCTGAGCGATGCGGGCCACGCGGATCAGGCCGAGCCCGCAGAGACCCTGATCAGCGCGCCTCGACCGAAGACCGGCAGCCGAACCGCGAAGATCGATCGAGTGGATGAGCCATTTCCTCTCCCTAAGAACTGGACCTGGGTTCTGCTGGAAGATCTGCTCACCGACTCAGAATCCGGCTGGAGCCCCAAATGCGACGCCGAGCCGCGCAGGCCCGGCGAATGGGGGGTGCTCAAGGTCAGCGCCGTGACCTGGGGAGAGTTTCGTCCGGAGGAGAACAAGCGCCTGCCACCCTCGCTGGAGCCTAGGACGGAATTCGCGGCCACGCCCGGTGACTTTCTGCTTTCAAGAGCCAACACGGCGGAGCTGGTGGCCCGAAGCGTGGTCGTGCCCGACGACTGTCCGGGAAAGCTGCTCCTGAGCGACAAGATCGTGCGTTTGAACTTCATTGATCCATCCGTGAAGCCCTGGGTGAACTCGGTCAACAACTCCAGGTACGCGCGCGATTATTACCGGGCCCGCGCCACCGGGACTAGCGATTCGATGCGCAATGTGTCTCGGCAGGTCATCCACGAGCTTCCAATTCCGCTCGCGCCCAGGGACGTTCAACGCGCACTCCTGCATAAGCTTGGGCAGCTCCATGCGTTGTGCGACCAACTCGAAGCACAGCTTCGTGAGGCCAACGAGGTGGCCGCGCAGTTTGCCGCTTCCGCGGTTGCCAGCCTCACCGGAGTCAACATCGAACAAGAGGAGGCCGGCCCCGTGAAGCCGCCCGACACCGAACTCGTTGCTCCGCTGCGTCTGGACCAGGCGCCCGACGTCAGATCGCAGGCCCCGCTTGCCGCCATTCTCGCGCGTCACAACGGCGAGATGAGCGCCCGGGACCTGTGGCAGCGCTTTGGCGGCGAGATCGACGCCTTTTACGCCCAGCTCAAGACAGAGGTCGGCCACGGCTGGATCGCGGATCCGAGCTACGACCTGGACGACGCGGCGCCGGAAGGGCCCCGGAAGTATCCTGACGGCGCCCTGGTGGCCAGGGTCCTCGTGAAAGAGGCGGGCTGAGATGCAGCTGCTGCGGCTGGTCATCCCACACTTTCGCAACCTGCGCGATCTCTCGCTGGTGTTCAACACGCATGTGCCCCCGCCGGTCAGTGCGGCGCATGCGGAGCCCATGCCCATCCGCAGCCATGCGCTCATCGGGCAGAACGGCACGGGCAAGTCCAACCTCATCGAGGCGCTGATCACCATCTTTCGCGATGTCGACTTGGACCGCGAGGCCGCGTTCGACTACACCCTGGAGTACAGCATTCGCGACCGCACGGTGTGCATCCAGGCCGACACGCCGCGGCAGAAGCGCCCGTTTGTCCGGGTAGATGGCCAGCCCAAGTCGCAGGGCTACCTGCTGGAGAACCGTGAGCTGCTGCCTTCGCACGTCTTTGCCTATTACTCCGGTCGCAACGAGCGTATAGAGGCGCTGTTCCAGGAGCACCAACGGCGCTTCAACCTCCGGCAGGAGGTCGTGGTCGAGGAAGTGCTTCCCGCGAGGCTGCTGGACAGCTTTACCGCCACCGATGCCGACATCCGCGCCATCGATGCGGCCCGCAGGCGCGACGAGAGCCGTAGGCAGCAGCTGGGCGACGACCGCCTGCGCCGCTTGTTCTACTGCCGGGGAGGCCACAGCCAGCTTGTGCTGCTGGCGTGCCTGCTTTCCGATGATCCGGTCTTTCAGAAGGTGCTGAAGAACCTGCACATCGAAGCGTTGGAATCCGCGCTGTTCGTGCTCAAGGAACCGCACCGCCTGCGCGAGAAGCGCCGTGGCGGAAAGTTCGATGAAAACGAGATCGTTGAAGGTGACCCGCGGTTCTGGTACGCGCGCGGAAATGTGGTGAGCGAGTTCTTGGACAAGCTATGGCAGGTTGCCTGGGCGCCTATCGAGCACGAAGAAACCAGGCAGATCGACTTCCGTGGGCGAACCGAGAGGCAGAGGCAGCTGTACCTGTTCGTCCCCAGCCACGACAAGCTCAAGCAGCTGGGGGAGCTGGTGGGCGGCACCGACAGCTTTTTCCGCTACGCCGAGGGCGCCTACATCGGTGACCTGATCGAGGAGGTGCGCATCACCGTAAGAAAGCGGGACGAGCACGGCGGCAAGGTGAGCTTTACCCAGCTCTCCGAAGGCGAGCTTCAGATGCTCACGGTGCTCGGGCTGATGCGCATCACCCGCGAGGACCACTGCATCTTTCTACTGGACGAGCCGGACACCCATCTGAACCCCATCTGGAAACTACGCTACTTCGACGACATCGAGGGCGTGCTGAGCGAGCAGCCGGGCGCCATGGTGCACGGTGAGTCACAGATCCTGATAACCACCCACGACCCCATGATGGTGGGCAGCCTGAAGCGCGAGCAGGTACACATCCTTCGCCGCGAGAACAACCGGACCGTGGTGGACGTTCCTGACGAGCATCCGCAGGGGATGGGCGTGACCGGGCTGCTCAAGAGCGAGCTGTTCGGCCTGTCTTCCACGCTGGACGCGGAGACGGAGCGGCGGCTCTTTCGCCGCAACGAGCTGTTCGTGAAGACGCCGCGAACTCCGGAAGAAGACGCCGAGCTCTCGCGCCTCTCCGACGAGCTGGCCGACCTGGGCTTCTCCACGGCGGATTTTCGTGATCCGGACTATGCGCTGTTTGTACGCAAGATGTCGCAGCACCGCAAGTTCCGTAAGCCGACCCTTACCCCGGAGGAGCAGGCCGAGCAGGACCGGATCGCGGACGAAGTCATCGACGAGATACTGCGCCAGGAGACGGACCGGTGATCTGGATCAGGCTCAAGCACAAGCTGCCGACGGACAACGACATCCCCGGGTGGGAGCCCTGGACTAGAGAACGTTGGGACGCCTGGCTAGCCAAGTCGAAGCGTCTTCTGGCCGAGCTCGCCGCATACGATGCGGCCGGAGATCGCGACGCGCGGAATGCGTTGATTGATGACAACAGCGCCCACTGGGGCGAGCTCAAGGAGTGGCTGCTGTCGCTCTCCGCCGGCAAGTGCTGGTTCTCGGACGTACGGGACCTCTTTTCGCACTACGATGTGGAGCATTTTCGCCCCAAGAAGGAGGCAAAGGCCCGCAACGGCGCCAAGCGAGACGCCTACTGGTGGCTGGCGTTCGACTACACCAACTTCCGGATCTGCGGCAACGTGGGAAACCGCAAGAAAGGGGCGTGGTTTCCGCTCAAGCTGGGCTCGCTCTGCTCCACCTATGCTGCGCCCTGCGAAGAGTCCGAAGAATGCTACCTGCTGGACCCCATCGAACCGGGGGACGTGGCGCTGGTCGCGTTCGATGAAGAGGGCAAGGTCGTTCCGCTGCCCAGTGCATCGACCTGGGAGCATGACCGCGTTGTGGAAACTGTAAAGCGCCTGAAGCTCAACGAGCATGCGCGGCTGGCGGAAGAGCGCCGGAAAATATGGCAAAAGATGGATCGTCTCATCGGCGAGTTTCTGGTCGCTCGGGATCGCTGCAGATCCGGCAACAACCCCGCTGCACGAGCCAAGCTGGCAGACGTGTGTACCGCGATCCGCGACATGACGAACCCGGCGGCCGAGCTTTCATCCGTTGCCAGGTGGTGCCTGGCGCTGCGGAACGACGCGCAGTTGACCCGGCTGATGGGGTAAGGGATTCATGAAGTGCCGCGCCTGCCCAGCGTTGCCGTTCGTTGGGGCATCATCAGGTCAGGCACGCCGTCGTGCTGTACGCGAATCTACGGCACCGCGTTATGATCGTCCTCCTGCATCCGCACGGAAATGACAGTCGTCCGGCTCGATCTCGGTGCCCACGTTGGCCTTCGCACTGCCCGCCCGCAGCCTGTTCCGACCCGTCGGCGGACTCCTGTGAGACGAGCCTCACGACGATGTCGCGTACAGGCCATAGTCTTGGGTTTCGGTCGGACGGTCGACCGTCCGGTCGAGAGCGGGATCGAGAAACGGGAAAGTCGACACGTCTCCCAGGAGGTTTGTCCATTCACCATTAAATTTTCCGAGCCGACGGTGGAGCGTGCTTTCTGGCCGCGGGAGGGCGTCCACGGCGCGAGCCTGATCGAGCCGATGGGGATGAGCCAGGAGGAGTTCTCGAGCCGCTTCAAGGGTTCGCCCGTGAAGCGCGCGAAGCGGCGGGGGCTGCTGAGGAACGTGGCCGTTACTCTGGGGAACTGGGGCTCGCCCGAGGCGGTGCCGGTGCTGGCGGCGGCGCTGAACGACGAGGAGCCGCTGGTGCGGGGGCACGCCGCGTGGGCGCTGGGGCGGATCGGGACGGAGGGGCCGCTGCAGGCGCTGCGGGGCAGGGAGGAGGTGGAGGAGGATGGGTGGGTACGGGAGGAGCTCAGCACGGGGCTGGAGGAGGCGCTCGCCTTACCCCCGAGCCGACCAACTCCACGTTCGTGAACCGGACGGTCCACTCCAGGTTCCGGACTCCATCGGGGGAGTGCTGGCCACGGGTCTTCGAGACGACCGAGCAGGTGCGGGCTCGGGAAATCGACGATCAGCGTCAGCGCGCCGAGGAGGCGCTCCGGGAGAGCGAGGAACGGCTGCGGATCGCGCTGGCGGCGGTGGACCTCGGCACCTGGGACCTGGACCTGACCAACGATTCCGCAGCCGTCCGCTCGCTTCGCCACGACCAGATTTTCGGCTACGACGAGCCGCGGAGCGAGTGGGGGCAGGAGATCGCCATGAGGCACGTGCTGCCGGAAGACCGGGCCACCTTCCAACAGGCGTTCGCCCGCGCCACGGAAACGGGGATTCTCTCCTTCGAGGTGCGGGTCCGGCGGCCCGATGGAGCGGCTCAACCCGGTGCTCATGACCGCGCTTTCCGCGGGCCTCGCGCTGATCCCACTGGCGATCGCCGGCGGCGAGCCAGGCAACGAGATCCAGAGTCCGATGGCGGTGGTGGTACTGGGGGGCCTCCTGAGCGCGGTGGCGCTCAACATGCTGGTGGTGCCGGCGCTTTACCTGCGGTACGGGGCCGAGACGCACGCCCGGCGGTCTCCGGGCGCGGAGGATGCGGAGGCGACTCGCGCGCTGGAGCCGGCAGTTTGACCCGGCTCCAGCGGCGGGGACCTCGGTGCTTCACACTCAACGTGCAACGGGATTGATCATGATCATGCTCTCGGCGGAGCAGGGGCGGTGGCGTGGCGCGTGGGCCCGCCTCCTCCTGGTCCCCCTCCTGTTCGGGGTGCTGTCGCTCGTCATCGCGCCGGCCGACGTGCTCGCCCACGGTGTAGCGGCCGGCGACAAGGGCTACATCCAGGAGGTCTCCGGAGTCCTCCCGGTCCCTTTCGCCTATCTGGGCGCCAAGCACATGATGACCGGCTACGATCACCTGCTCTTCCTGCTGGGCATTATCTTCTTCCTGTACCGCCTCAAGGACATCGGCATCTACGTCTCGCTCTTCGCGATCGGCCACTCCACGACCCTGCTCCTGGGAGTGCTGACGGAGATCAGCGTGAGCGCGTACCTGATCGACGCCATCATCGGCCTGTCGGTGGTCTACAAGGCGCTGGACAACCTCGGCGCGTTTCAGCGATGGTTCGGCCTCCAGCCCAACACCAGGGTCGCGACGCTGATCTTCGGCCTGTTCCACGGCTTCGGCCTGGCGACCAAGATCCTCGAGTACGAGGTTTCGCCGGACGGGCTGGTCGCCAACCTGATCGCCTTCAACGTCGGCGTCGAGATCGGGCAGTTGCTCGCGCTCAGCGCGATCCTGATCGCCATGAGCTTCTGGCGCCGCACCCCGAGCTTCTCGAGGCACGCGTACACCGGCAACGTGGTGATCATGTCCGCCGGATTCCTGCTGATGGGCTATCAGCTCGCCGGCTACTTCGTCTCCCAAACCGGCTGAGGTCCATGCATAACGTGAATCCGCCTCCTGCGAGCGAGCTTCCGTCGTCGCGCGCGCTCCTCCGCTCTACCGCCATCGCGGCGGGGGTGGCCCTCCTTCTCCTGGTCACCGTCGTACTGCCGGCGGAGTACGCGATCGACCCGACCGGCATCGGGCGCGTGCTCGGTCTCACCGAGATGGGCGAGATCAAGATGGCGCTGGCGGAGGAGGCGACGGCCGTTGAGGCCGCGGACGACGCCGCCGGCCAGGCCGGAAGGGCCGCGCCGGCCCTGGCCAGTGAGGCCAAGACCGGTGCCGCTCCGGTGTCACAGGGGAGCATCCCACTCGCTGGACCGGCCGCCGATTCCGTCGCCAGCTCGCACGTCACGGAGGTCGCGCTGGAGCCGGGTCAGGGACGGGAGATCAAGCTGGTGATGCGGGAGGGCGCCCGCGTCAACTACGAGTGGACGGTCGAGGGCGGAGTCGTGAATTCCGACACCCACGCCGACCGGCCGGGCACCTCATACCACGGGTATGCGAAGGGGAGGAATCAGTCGTCGGACCAGGGGGTTCTGGTAGCCGCCTTCGACGGCAAGCACGGTTGGTTCTGGCGAAATCGGGGGCATACGCCGGTTACGGTGACCTTGCGCACGAGCGGTGACTACCAGGACTTGCAAGAGGTGAAGTAACGGATGCGGAGACGAGCCTCATCGCCGCGTGCCGGGAACGTCTGCCGGGGTTGGAGCCTGCTGATGGTGGGTCAACCGGGCGCCGGGACCTTCGGTGGCCTGAGGAAGGTCCTCGGGCGACCGAATCGTTCTGTTTCTTCCGGTCGATGGTTCCACGACGAAAGTGTTGAATCGGCAGACCTCCCCAGGAGGGTGCGTGTGGAGCTCGTTCGCCACGGACACGGCGGAGGAGGCGATCCTTCCACGTGAGGGGGTGGACGGGGCGGCGCTGAACGGCGAGGAGCCGCTGGTTCGGGGCCACGCGGCGTGGGCGCTGGGGCGGATCGGGACCGAGGGCGCGCTGCAGGCCCTACGGGGCAGGGCGGAGGTGGAGGAGGACGAGTGGGTGCGCGAGGAGTTGTCACTCGCGCTCTCCAGCTGACGGCCGACAGCGAAGTACTTCGGCGCGTCGGGTGCGCTGCGGAGCGTGACGACGGCGCTCTTGTTGTTGGCCCGCCTCATCCCGGGGGCCGGGCACGGGCGGCCTTCACCTTCCAGAGATAGGATTGGCTCAACGGGGTCTCCTGCAGGGGGACCCCGGACTTGTACGTTGGGCCTCGTTCAGGTAGGTTTGGGCGTACCTCTAATATACGACAGCAAATCGTACGGAGTGGGGCTCTGCCCGGGTGTCGGGAAGCCGTGTGGCTGGGGCCGAGTGGGCATGCTCCCACGGTGCCTCCTGCACGACTCCGCCCGGCCGATCGTCCAGCGGAGAACACACGGGTGGGGTCTGCGAGCGATTCCTGACAACCGCGGACCCGGACGGCGGCGTCCACGCAGCCTTCTCCCTCGCAACGCACCTGGTGCTCTTTCGCGAAGGAGCGGGCGCTCGCGCCTGCAAGCCGTTCTCGCAACTCCCGGCTTTTGCGCCCGATGTCGAATTCGCACGACGTATTCACGCTCGTAGAGCTCCTGCGGCTCCGCGCCGAAGAAGACCCGGACCGAATCGCCTACACCTTCCTGTTGCACGGGGAGGTGGAGGAGGGGCACGTCACCTACGGCGATCTCGACCTTCGCGCGCGCGCCGTGGCCTCCCGCCTCCAGGCGCTCGGCGCCCCGGGGGCGCGCGCGCTCCTGCTCTACCCGGCGGGGCTGGAGTACGTCGCCGCGCTGTTCGGCTGCTTCTACGCTGGCGTGATCGCGGTGCCCGCCTACCCGCCCCGGCGCAACAAGGTGGATCCGCGCCTGCAGAGCATCGTGGGCGACTGCCAGCCCACCCTGGCGCTGACCACGCGCGAGCTGCTGGGCGAGTCGGAGCGCCTGTGCGCCAACACCCCGGAGCTGGCCACGCTGCACTGGATCGCCACCGAGGACGTCCCCGCCGGCGAGGCCGCGGGCTGGCGCGACCCGGAGGCGAGCCGCGACACCATCGCCTTCCTCCAGTACACCTCCGGCTCGACGGCCTCGCCCAAGGGGGTGATGGTCTCGCACGGCAACCTGCTGCACAACTTCGGGCTGATCGAGGCGTTCTGCGGCTACACGCCGCGGACGCGCTCGGTCATCTGGCTGCCGCCCTACCACGACATGGGGCTGATCGGCGGCATCCTCCAGCCGCTGTTCACCGGGTACTGGGCGGCGCTGTTCTCCCCCGTGGCCTTCATCCAGCGGCCGGCGCGCTGGCTGGAGGCCATCTCACGCTACCGGGCCACCAGCAGCGGCGGGCCCAACTTCGCCTACGACCTGTGCGTCCAGGCGGTCCGCCCCGAAGAGCGGGCGGCGCTGGACCTGAACCACTGGGAGATCGCCTTCAACGGGGCCGAGCCGGTCCGCCATGAGACGCTGCGCGCCTTCGCGGAGGCGTTCGCGCCGTGCGGGTTCCGGGCGCGCTCGTTCTACCCGTGCTACGGGCTGGCCGAGGCGACGCTGATGGTCGCCGGCGGGGGGGCGGCGGAGCCGCCGGTGGAGCTGGCGGTGGACCCGGACGCGCTGGCGGACGGGGCGGTGCGCGAGGCGGAAGCGGAGGGTCGCTACCGCCTGGTAGGGAGCGGGCGGAGCGCGCCGTCGCAGCGGGTGCTGATCGTGGACCCGGCCACGCTGCGGGAGTGCCCGGCCGACCGGGTGGGCGAGGTGTGGGTGTCGGGGGCGAGCGTGGCGCGCGGGTACTGGGGCCGCGCGGAGGAGACGGCGGAGACCTTCGCGGGGTTCGAGGGCAGGACCGGGGAGGGCCCCTTCCTGCGCACCGGGGACCTGGGATTCCTGGCGGGGGGGGAGCTGTTCATCACCGGGCGCCTCAAGGACCTGATCATCATCCGGGGCCGCAACCACTACCCGCAGGACATCGAGCAGACGGCGCTGCACAGCCACGAGGGGCTGCGCGCGGGGGGCGGGGCGGCGTTCAGCGTGGAGCAGGGCGGGGAGGAGCGGCTGGTGGTGGTGCAGGAGGTTGCGCGCCAGGCGGTGCGGCTGGACGTGGAGGAGGTCGCGGCGGCGATTCGCCGCGCCGTGGCGAGCGAGCACGGGCTGCAGGTGCACGCGGTGGCCGTGGTGCGCCCGGGCGGGGTGCCGCGCACGACCAGCGGCAAGGTCCAGCGGCGGGCGTGCCGGGCGCGCTTCCTGGCCGGGGAGCTGCCGCTGGTGGGGGTGAGCGTCAGGGAGGAGGCGGCGGCCGCTGCCGCGTGTCCGGTTCGGGCGGGGATCACCCGGGAAGCTCTGGAGGCGGTGGCGACGGAGGAGCGGCAGGCGCTGCTGGAGGAACTGCTGGTGGAGCGGGCGGCGCACGTGCTGGGGGTGGATCCCGCCCGCGTGGACCGGGAGCAGCCGCTGGTGGCGATGGGACTGGACTCGCTGCGGGCGATGGAGCTGAAGGGGGCGCTGGAGTCGAGCCTGGGCGCGCCGGTGGCGATCTCGTCGCTGCTGGACGACACGCGGCTGGACCGGCTGGCGGCGGAGCTGGTGCAGGAGGTGTTCGTCTCGGAGGCGGCGGTGGCGGGGCCGGTGGCCCACGCGGCGGGCGGAACGCCGCTGTCGTTCGCGCAGGAGCGGCTCTGGTTCCTGGACCGGCTCCAGCCGGGGAGCACGGCGTACAACATCCCCCTGGCGCTGCGGGCCGCGGGGGCGCTGGACGCGGACGCGCTGGGTCGCGCCTTCGGGGAGATCGTTCGGCGTCACGAGGTGCTGCGCAGCGTGTTCGCCAGCGTGGACGGGCGCCCCGTGCAGGTGGTGCGTCCCGCCGGCGAGTGGGCGCTCGCGACCGGGGACGTGTCCGGCCTCCCGGCCGGGGAGCGTGACGCGGCGGCGCGGCGGATCGCCGCGGCCGAGGCCGGCGCGCCCTTCGAC